>JAHRXB010000073.1 GCA_019104905.1 Bdellovibrio sp. | reverse complement strand
GGGGTCGATGTCGCCAGTGAAAAAGGCCGTGAGAGTGTTCGAGATGGGGCGTGCTTTATGAAGATCTTTGTCGGCAAGATAAAGATTCAAGACGCCGTTTTGTCCTGAGGTGAAAAGCAAACCTTCAGAGGTCTTTTTCGCAAAGCGGATGTTTTTGTATTCAGGAAAAAGCACGTCACTTTTTTTGCTGGAGAGGGAGTAACGATAAAGCTGCTCGCTGCCGTCAATCTTGCGCAAAGAAAACAGCACCGTGTCTTGGTCCCAGAAGAGGGGATAAGAGATGCGTTCCTGCAATTCGGGGGAAAATAGGATTTCCTCTAGAGGTTGAGAGTTGTTTAGGCGCAGCAGCCCTAAGCGAGTGCGCCCGCCCTCAAGTTTGACGAAAACCACCGTGGCCCCATCTGGGGAAACTGCGGGCTCTCGTCCGCGCAGACCTTTAGAGAGAGGGACTGTTTTTTTGGTATTCAAATTGTAAACATAGAGATCTGAATAGCGCTCAATTCGGTTTGTATAATCAATTTTGTCATAGACGATCTGGTCTGAGTTGGGGAACCAACTGATGCGTTGAATACTTCCGGTGGGGGGGCCATCTTTGGGCGTCGACGGTTCAAAAGCCTCATTGAACTTTTCAACAGTGTCGGCGCTTTTAGCATCAAGGAAGCTTTGTTCGTCTTTTTCTCGAGTGACAATGCGAATGGCCCGAGAGTTGGCGTCATCTTCTGTGATAACGGCAAGATGTTTGCCGTCCGGGGAGATCGCCGGCGCACTCACGGAGGTAAAAGAATTTTTAGGTAAAACGACTGGCGTAAGAGGGGCTTCGCGCAGGGTTTTCATTTGATCTTGCGCCCGAACAACGGTCTCTTGCATCATGAGGCGGTATTCGTTCGGGTAACTTTGGCCGAGGTGTTTTTTGGCTGGGGCTTCGATAAAGTAGGGGACGCGTCCCCCTTGCTCTTCATTCAGGGTTCCCGCGATCTCGGTCCCTTTGTCGGCCATCATCTGACTCCACATTAAAGAGCCAAACAAATAAGGCCTCATACCTTCGGGCCATGTCGGGAGGGCCTCGTTGGCTTCGGCGATATCAAAGTCATAGATGCTTTGATCTTCGACCATGGCGCGAATGGCAGCGTCTTGGTAGTAAGAGCGAAGGCGTCCATGGTTTCCAAGGCGAGTTTCCATTTCGACCGCCAGCCCTTCCTTCCACCACTGGGGCAGCAGAATATTGGGGGCGATAATATTTCCGAAAACGGCTCGCAAGGGCTTCATCACCCCATTGGCCGGTTCAAAGTTGAGAATATGAGTGTATTCATGGGCCAAGAGTTCAAAGGCCCAGTCGCCCGTGTCAGCCAATCCCTCTGTGGGGCCGGGAAGGACGGGGTACGCCATAATGTGAGGGTAGGGAATGCGAGTAGCATATCCATTGGTCACGTCTGTTTTGTCGTTTATAATAACCACTGTTGTTTCGGGCAGAGAGCGAAAGTAGGACCGCAGTTGAGAGTAGGCCTTTTCGAGCTTCTCGGCATAGAGAAGACCAAGGTCCTGCTGCTTGGCATTAAAAATGATTTGAAAGTGGGGCGTGGTTAAAGTTTTCCACTGAATTTCAGAGGGAACTTCCAGTTGTGCATAAGTGTGGAGAGAGAAAAAGAAGCAGACGGAAGTGAGCAGAAGATAAACAAGTCGTTTTTGCATAGTTACTCTATTAGCCGTATAGCAACGCAACATCAATTAGGAAATCTAAGGTTTGACAATGAGATGCTATAAATTAAAGTTTCTATTTGTAATGATAACTTTTGGAACTTCATAGGAGGACATCATGCTTCGTAAATTAGCTCTTGGTCTTGTTGCCTGCGCAATGGTTGCTGGTTGTAAGGGAAAACAAACTCAATCTGATCAATCAATTGAAACTTTGCCTACAGGTGGCGCGGCGATCGATTCATCACCACTTAGTTTTGACCCAATGGGTTCTGACTCTGGTAAAATCGACGGTCTAGTAACTGTTCATTTCGGTTATGACAAATCCAACCTGGATGCGGCTGCGAAAAAAGACATCGCGAGCAACGTGGAGTGGATGAAGAAGAACTCGAGCGTGAAAGTTCAAATCGAAGGTCACTGTGATGCTCGTGGTACGATTGAGTACAACGTGGCTTTGGGTGAAAGACGTGCGAATGCCGTTAAAGCTTACATGGTTAGTTTGGGTATCCCAACAGATCGTTTGAGCGTTATCAGCTACGGTAAAGAAAAGCCACTTGAGATGGGTGATAATGAAGCTGCATGGGCGAAAAATCGTCGTGCGAACTTTGTCCCTGCTCAGTAATTAAGAAAGGTGCAGAGTGAAACTACAGAGACTTTTCATCGGAGTGTTACTTTTCACGGTGATCGTCGGCTGTCAGACAGTTCCTGCACCTATTGAGGATTATTCCCTCGCGCGAGCCGCTCTAGATGCGGCTCGTTCCGTTCAGGCGGCCCGCCACTCTCCCGGATACTGGCATCAGGCGGAAGAGGCCTATCGTAAGGGTCGCATTTATTTTGAAGATCGTGATTTTTCTAAAGCCAAAGAACAGTTTGTGCGGGCACGGGTGTCGGCTGAAAAAGCTGAAAACTCGGCGCGTTTGATCCGCCAAAGAACTGGAGATGTTCTATGAAATTCGTAATAGCCCTGGCTGTAACGACCCTCTTTTTGACTGGATGTCTGAAAACTCGTAACGAAGTTCGCGACAACGAACAACGTCAGGTCATGCAACAACAAGTTGTGACTTTGCAAAAGACCAATGCGGATGTTGGGAATCGCTTTGCGGATCTCGAAGAACAAATGAGAAACCTGAATGGTCGTGTGGATGTCGTAGAAAACCGCCTGGGTCAGAACAACTCTGGGGTTGAGAGTGCGTTGAAAAGCTCTCAGCAGCAAAACATGGATCTCAATCAGAAGGTGACTCTTCTTCAGGAAGCGCTGACAAAGATGGAAAGAGACATCTTTGCACTTAACGCGGAATTGCAGGCAGTGAAGGCCGATAAGGCGGCTGTCCATGCAGAAAAAAGCGCTAAGCAGACGAAAAAAGATGTCTATGAATCAGGACAAGACTTCTTCTCAAAAAAAGACTGGAAGCAAGCCATTCTCAATTATCAAAAGTACCGCGACGACAACCCTAAGGGCGGAAAGTTCGCGGATGCCACCTATAAAATCGGAGTTTCTTTCCAGGAACTAGGCATGAATGAGGAAGCCAAGACCTTTTATGATGAAGTGGTCAGTAAATTTCCTAAGTCTGAAGAAGCTCGTCGTGCTAAAATCCGTTTGAAGGGTTTAAAAAAATAATCAAGTGATTGAAAGAGTTTTAGCTATTGAAACCAGTTGTGATGACACCTCCGTGGCGATTGTAGATCGTAGCGGATGGGTTCATTCTGTGGTTTCAGCCTCTCAAGACCTTGAACATGAAATGTACGGCGGAATCGTTCCCGAGATCGCCGCTCGCAACCACTCGATTGCTTTAATTCCTTTAATTGAAGAAGCTTTTAAGAAGGCTTCGATGTCGTGGTCTGATATTCAAGGCATTGCCGTAACAAATCGGCCCGGACTTATTGGGGCCTTGATTGTCGGGTTGGTGACGGCGAAATCTCTTTCTCAGGCAAAAAAAATTCCCTTTTTGGGGGTCAATCATTTGGAGGGGCACCTCTTAGCGCCTTTCCTGAAGGACGCGCACTACGCTCCCCCCGAAGATTTTGGCTATCCGTATGTGGGTCTTGCCATTAGCGGAGGACACACCAGTCTTTATCAGATTAAAGGCCTTGGCGATTACCGTGTCTTGGGAGCGACCAAAGACGATGCGGCCGGCGAGTGTTTTGATAAGTTTGCAAAAATGGCAGGGTTGGGTTTTCCCGGGGGAGTGCGCATTGATCAGATGGCCAAGTCAGGAAATCCTGATGCCTTTGAGTTCCCTCGCAGTATGATTCACGACGACACTTTTGATATGAGTTTTTCAGGCTTGAAGTCTGCAGGTCAGCGTATGATTGAGCAGTTGGGACCTGAGCTTGTGCAAGAACAGCTGCCCGATCTGTGTGCCTCCTTCCAAGAGGCGATTGTCGATGTTCTTATTGCCAAGCTGGATCGTGCCGCCAAAGTATTTCGTTCAAAAAGAGTGATTTTAACCGGGGGAGTGAGTGCGAACTCGCGCTTGCGAGCTCGCGCCGAAGAGTGGGCCGAGAAGAAGGGGCTGACATTGGTGGTTCCTCCGATTCGCTATTGCACAGATAATGCGGCGATGATTGGTTATGCAGGAGTTTTACGTATGGCCCAAGGAGAGTTTTCGACCTTGGATTTAGGCCCCTCTCCGCAAGTTTTGACGACGGATTTCCGATGAGCCAATCAAGAGAACGTTTAGAACAAACCCTCCAAGAATTAGGAATTCTTGCCAAAAAATCTTTGGGACAGAATTTTCTAGTTAGTGATCTGGTCATTGAACGTATTATCAATCAAGTAAAAGATTTTCAGCCGGAAGTTTTGATCGAAGTCGGGCCTGGCCCTGGGGCTTTGACGTATTTCCTTCGTCAAATGAACGTGCCGTTAACATTGATTGAACTGGATCGAGTGATCGCGGCTTATTGGCGGGAGCAAGGTCTTCCGGTGATTGAAGAAGATGCATTGCGATTGGATTGGTCGCAATTTTATTCTGACAAGAAGGTCGTTTTTGTCAGCAATCTTCCGTATCAAATTTCTTCCAGTATCGTGATCGACAGATCTTTGGAAGCTAAAGGCGTGGAACACATGGTGTTGATGTTCCAAAAGGAAGTCGCACAAAGAATTCGAGCTCCCGCGAAGTCAGAGCATTACGGTCTTCTAAGTGTGATAGCGCAGACTTTTTGGAAGACAGAGATGGTGACCGAGGCCGGGCCGCGGGATTTTTCGCCGCCTCCTCGCGTGGCCAGCCGGGTATTGTGTTTTACGCGCCTGCAAAGCGATGTAAAGAACCGAGAGGCGTTCCTTAAGTTTGTGAAAGCCGGTTTTGCTCAACGGCGTAAGCTTTTAAAATCAAATTTGTCTGGTCTTTTAAACCAAAAGAAGCTAACTGAAGTGCAGCTGGTTGGCTGGTTGGCCGAGATGGGTTTTAAAGAAACCGCTCGAGCTGAAGAGTTAAGCCCGGCCCAGTTTGTCCGTCTTTATAAAAATTTTGGATTTGAGACATGAGCATTTTAATTGTCCAAGAGAACAAAAAAGCCCGATTCGATTATACGATCGTAGAAACCTACGAAGCGGGTCTTGTTCTTACGGGCAGTGAGGTGAAGTCCTTACGCAATAAGGATGTGCAGTTAAAGGACTCTTATATTTCTTTCCGTGGGGATGAGGCGTTTTTGCAAAATGCTCACATTGCGGAATACAAAGCTTCAAGTTACAACAATCACGTTCCCGAACGATTGCGTAAATTGCTTCTCAATCGTAAAGAGTTGGAAGAAATTTACGGAGCCCTTCGTGAAAAAGGGTATTCCTGCGTACCTTTGAAAATCTATTTCAAAAATGGTCGAGCGAAGTTAGAGATTGCGCTGGTGAAGGGGAAGAAAACCCATGATAAGCGTGAGGCCATTAAGAAACGCGACGTTTCTGATCAAATTCGCTCAAGCTTACGACGTTCTCGTTAGTAATAAACTCTTCTTTGATTCCCAAACGAGCCCGCTTTTCGGCCACAAGATGTTTCCAAGCGGCGTAGGCTTCACGATTTTGCGGATCAATACTCAGTTTTTCCAGAAGTTTAAGTTCTGTTTCGGTGTTGGCTTTCAGGGCACGATAGAAATAGTCGTAAGTCATTCCTAGTTCGCGGAAGTCATCATCATCCGGCAAATGATAGTCGGGAATATGCCATTGACCCAACATCAACTGATGCATGTGCTTTTCCATGGTCACCAGAGGAGACAATAAGTTTTTGGTCATACGAATACTTAAAAATAAAGTGACACCCGTTAAGAAGACGAAACTGGCTGCCAGGAAGATCTGAAGCCATGTCACTTCGCGTTCCAGATGAGCCACGAAGCTGGGATGTGTATCGTAAGCTAGACTTTTGAAGAGTTCATAGTTTTGATTTACGAAGAAATAAGCAGGAAGAAGAAAGAGGATCGCTCCTCCGGCAACGGCCGTGATCATGTACCAGCAATACTTATATTGAAAGCTCTTGTTCAATATAAAGCGACGGGGACCTTGTCCCTGAGGTACTCGCTGTGGTTC
>JAHRXB010000070.1 GCA_019104905.1 Bdellovibrio sp. | reverse complement strand
GGGCTGGTTTAATGATCCGGTCCTCAGCTCTATGCTTCGTTATGACGACTATGATCTGGTCAATACGATCATTCACGAAACCGTTCACGCCACCTTGTATATCAAACAAGCTGCTGACTTCAATGAGCGCCTCGCCACCTTTCTGGGAAACAAAGGGGCGGAGCAGTTCTACCTAAAAAAAGAAGGTCCTGATTCCCCCACATTAAAACAAATCCAGCAAGAGAACGAGGACCATAAACTTTTCTCTTTATTTATCTCTACCGAGTTAAACAATCTGGAAAAATGGTACAATGAGCTCCCGGCAACGGCGCGCTCTGAGGAAAAACGCACGGAACGCATTCGACAGATCCAGGAACATTTCATCAAAAACCTGCAGCCACAACTAAAGACGAAGGCCTTTGATAAATTTCCCGAGTTAAAGCTCAACAATGCTCGCCTGCTTGTCTACAAAACCTACATGCAAGATCTGGGAGACTTTGAAAAACTCTATCAACTTTTGGGTCAGGACTATTCGCGTTTCATTGAAAAATGCAAATCCCTGGAGGGAGCAAAAGATCCCGCTCAAAGCCTGAAGGACCTCATCGCGACCTGGAATCCGGTCCTGTAGACTTCCGCACGCAAACTGCGTATCTTCTTAGATGTCCCGGAGGATCATCATGTTGAAGCAAATTTTCTTTCTGTTTTTCGCTGCGTTTCTGGTTAGCTGTACCACAACATCAGATAAGACTCATAAATTGGATTCCGTCGACGATATCGGGGTTGTTTCCGTTTTTGACGACACTCTTCCCATAAAATATCTGACTCCTAAAGCGACAACCACAAAGGAGCACGCCGCAGACGTGACCACGTGGTCTATCAACAACACGATCACGACGGAGCTGCTCAGTTCCTTTAAAGGAATGAACAAGAAAGCCTTTGCTCTTGAAGTGGATCCCGCTCTTGTTCAACAAGGAAAAAATGAAGCGCGAGCCCTCAAGGATCTCTATTTAGGAAATAGATACCAAGGTTTGGAACAATACTTCCTCTCCCAAGCGGAAAAGCAGGGCGCCCAATATCTTTTTGTGATTCACCCTATGGGGGATGAAAACTTCGCAGCCTATCGAGCTGGCTACGGGATGCTTTGCCAAACTGAGGTCGCCAAGGGTGATCTCGAAGCTTATTTTCTGATGAGAGCCGTTTTGTGGAATGTGAAAACCAGAGAAGTTGAAACCCGCACGACATTGACCCCTGCGGATCTCGCTTTTCGGACGGGGCGCACTTGCCGTGAGGCTTTACGCCTGAGCCCGGATAAGCTGGCATCGCTTTATAAAGATCAAGTTTTGGACTTAGCGAAAAAGTCGGCAGATCTTTCCATCGTCCGCACGGGCCTTTCCAAAACTCGCTAAAACTATTTTTCTTCGATTAACTTGGGCTGGGGAAGCGGTTTGCTTCCTTTGCCGTTGGCCTCTGGATTTGCCAACATTGTTTTAATTCGATTGGTGAGATCTTGTTTAATCACCAAATACTGAGCCATTCTCTCAGCCCCCAGAAGAGGCTTCAAACGATCGAACTCCTCTTCCGCCATACGACTGTAGTTCTGCAAAATTTTGCGATAACGGTTCAGCTCTTCTTCCTTGAGTTTTGCTGACGAGGACTTGCTCATCTTCTCGACGGAAGATTGAAGTTTTTGATTCAGCTCAGTCTTTTTTGTATTCAAACTTTTAACGATCTCGGTAAACTTTTTCTCTTCTATCGGATTGAGTTTCAATTCGTCACTCATTTTCCAAATAAGAAGCTCTTCCAATTGATTGCGTTTTTCCGCCGCGTGAACCGCAGGGTTGATGGGTCCACACAAGACCCCAGTAAAAATGAAAATAACTATCCAGCGCACTTTTATCACCCGATGATGGGTGACTAGCGAGCGCTTTCACCCATGATTTTATTGAATTTAGATACAGATAAATTTTCGAATGATTCGCGAGCTACGTCCATAAAAAAGTCAGATTCGCTCTGCGTGCTGATTAAAGTCTGGGACAAATCCTCTGGGGACAATAAAGCTTCAGCAACAATACGCTCGTGGCCATCACTAAAAAGCCCTACTCGCTGCATCGACTGGTTTACTTTTGACACCTGAGGCATCAATAGAAATGCCAGGACAAAAAGAGATGTTACACCGCCTGCCGGATAAAGCCATCCTCTCCAGTGAGCACGAAGAAGATTTCTTGGTGTCACCAACATAGGGGGCGGAGCGACTTCCGTCTTATCGACCTCAGCCATAATCTTATCATGAAGACGATCAAAAAAATCATCATTCATCGGCAGCTCCAGATCGTCGGCAGCCTTCAGCCCCTTGCGTACTTTGTCCATGCGATCCATTGGGTCTTTGCGATCCATTGATTATCCCTCTGCTTCCGCAAATCTTTGGTTAACTTCCATAAAGAAACCGCCAATTTCTTCAGTCCAATTTTTGAGCTCAGATTGTTGCTCAAAAGTTTGGCGAAGTTTCATGAGCGCGTGGCGATAGTTCGCCTTCGCGGTGTCGTAAGGACACTCCATAATATCAGCGATCTCGTTGAAACTAAGGTCTTCGTAAACACGAAGAACCAACGCCGTTTTTTGTTTTAGAGGTAATTTATCCACTTCCTTGTGAAGGATATCCGCCACTGCAGTATGGACCAGGGTTGTTTCAGCTTCAGCGTCCACCGCCAACTGAACATCGTCGATATCTACAGTGTCTCTTTTCCACTCGCGGATTTTATTCCGAGCCGTATTGACGGCAATCTGGAACAACCAGCTTTTGAAAGAAGCGCGCCCCTCAAAGGAGTTCAACTTCTCGTAGGCTTTAATGAACGCTTCTTGCGTTACATCCTCCGCCGTGTCCATATCCTTTACAAACCTCAAACTCAACCGCAGCACACTTCTTTGATGTCGTTTCACGAGTTCGGAAAAAGAGCGTCTGTCGCCAGACTTCACTTTTTCTACCAGTTCAAGATCCGTTACATTTAGATCTCTCTCCATACTATGACTCGTTTCTGTCTAAATTCGGTTAACGTTCTGAATTTTTTTCCCAGAAAGGCCATTTCGCCCCCCTCAGCCCTCGGTAAATTCGCCCCCAAACCCGCGGTGCCTACACTCTTTCACTAGTGCAACGATGATGCCGAAATGACAGGAGTCAAAGTGACCCTAAATATATGAAATAATTTATGAATTACGCATTTTGTTATGACACGTATTAGCAAATCTTATGGAAAGGACCCACGGCTCTATATATAGAGATATAGAGTCGCTTCGATCGCCCCTCCCACTGAATCCTGGATTCAAAAGATACTACTGAGCGATGGTGATGCGGTTGCGGCCGCCTTGTTTGGACTGATAAAGAGCCTTGTCGGCGCGGTCATAAATTTGCGTCCACTCTGTTTCCGTCGCAAGTTTGGTCGCAACTCCCACAGAAATGGTCACCGGGATTTTCTTACCTTCCCAAACAAACTCATGGCCTTCGATGGTTTGACGAATACGTTCGCCCACCTCGCCGGCCGTTTTGGAGGGAGATCCCGAAAGAAGCAAAACAAATTCTTCCCCACCATAGCGGGCAAAGAAGTCATTGGAACGAATCAATTTTGTGATCACGATGCGACAAAGCTCTTTCAAAACATAGTCGCCACCGGGATGCCCATAGTTATCGTTGATCTTCTTAAAATGATCGATATCGAAGGTCACCAAACTCAATGGTTCACTCAGCACTTCCGCGCGTTTCATCGCTTCCGGGCCTTTTTCAAGCAAAGCCCCTTTGGAGTGAGCTCCGGTCAAAGCATCCTTTTGCGCACGTTCATACATCGCCGCGTTCGTCATCGCCTCAATGCTTCCCTTTTCAAGGAACTTAAAGATGACGTTGCCGGTTTTAATCTGATCGTTATTTTTCAATAAACAAGATGCCAAAGGAGGAATGACTTGTCCATTCACGATGGTCTTATTGGTGGAACCCAAGTCAATCACGGACACTTCACTGGCGTTCACCGCAAATTTGGCATGAGAACGACTTAAACTCTTATCATCAATGTAAACCTGACTCTCGACCGAACGGCCGATCACGATATCACTGGCCGTGATTGGGTATTGCTTCCCCACATAACCTGGAGGGCCAATCAAGACCACAATCGCCGGAGGCACTTCATCGGCCTCTTTCAGACGACCTTTAAAAGTGTCGCTGGCAACAATGCTGGTTTTTTCTAAGTTGTCATTGGAGTTGTCATCGCTATGAACCATAGAGAGAAGTATAAAACTCCTCTCCGTAGAATGACAATCATGCTTTCTTCAATTTCTCTTTCGCTAGTCTCTTGCCTAGCTCGACGCCAGGCTGATCAAAAGCATCAATTTGCATGTACTCACCCAGCCCCGCAACCACCAACTGCCAAAACATAAAGAGGTATCCCAAGGTCTCTTCATCTAGGACCTTCGTCTTAAACGTCATCGTAGAAACACCGTTTGCCGTCAAAGCCTCTTGGGTCGCTAACGCTTCCGCGCGCAACAGTTCGCCCATCGTGCGTCCCTCAAGATCCAGAGTTTCTTTAAACTGAGTCTTGTGCAATCGCTGAGAACCCGCCTCTGATTCTTCCACGCGCAGGAACATCACAAACTTGTCATGGGCTCCCTCCATCACCTGCTGCAAAATAGAATGCTGATCTGAAGCGCCGACCGCCCACATGGGTGTGCTCGCTCGTGGTGCCGGGCCGCCGGAGCGTCCCTTGGCTTTCGCCAAAGATTCCGCCCAAAGCTGCTGAAACCAGCCACCGAAATTTTTTAACCGAGAATTGTAGAACCAAAGAAGAGTGATCC
>JAHRXB010000068.1 GCA_019104905.1 Bdellovibrio sp. | reverse complement strand
CAATGGCTACATTTTCGGCGGCGGCGGTGGAGGTGCTGGTGGCACTCAGTGTGGAACTACCAATATTCTTGCCTGTGGTGGAAGTGGTGGCGGTGGTCGCGGTTATGCTGCGGGAGCCGCAGGAATTTTAGGCGGCTGCTACTCGGGGGCCAACTATCCCAATGGAAGCTCTGGGGGCGCGGGCTCCTTTTCGGGACCCGGTGGCGGTGGCGGCGGTGCCAGCAGTGGTGTCTATCCAAATCAATGGGCTGGCGGCACTTGTTATTCCGGAGCTGGGGGCGCTGGGGGTGAATGGGGATCTGCCGGTGGGACCGCCGGAAATAGCTATCTTTACGGAGGGCTTCAATACTATGGAAACGCCGGAGGAGCTGCGGGAAAGGCCGTTCAACTCAATGGCAATACTGTGAATTGGATCGGCGGGAACAATGCTTCTCAAGTGAAAGGCCCTGTTCAGTAACCCTATGCTGCAACGGTCGCTTCTAAAAATTCTTTAATCAACTGAGAGATCATCTCAGGACGAGTTTTAATCGCCAAATGTCCCGCCCCTGTTAAAGCGATGACATCTTCACAACCAATATGCATGGCAAACTTTCGATAAGCGTCTTGATTGAAAAGCAGATCTTCTTTATCAAAAACCAAGCGACATTCACCACGATGATTGTAAAGCTTTTGATGCCAGAAGCTCCAGTCCTCCGACCGCAGAATCCACGAAAAATGATGAATCATGTGCGCGACAAACTGAAGCTTGCGTCCTTTGAGATGTTCGACAGCAATCGCCCCTTCACTGCGTTCATCGCGAAAGATCTGAGCCGATCGTTTAAGAAAGGCCCGCCCCATAGGAGTCGACAGCATGAGATAAATGCTCTTCAGGTTCAGCGGCACCGAAAAGAAAAACTTCAGCTCTTTCGGCATAAAGTGTTTGATCGGATCTGTGACCATGGGATTGATAAGCACCGTCTTTTTCACCAGATGAGGGTGCAAGGACGCCAGTCCCCAAGTCAAAGCGCCCCCGTAACTGAGGCCCGCCACACTGACCCTTTCACCGGGAAACGTTTCCCGAATGAACTTAGCCAGGGTCTCGACCTGCACAGTGAAAAACAACTTGTCCGTACTCATATAGACATGGCTCAGATTCGGAACAACGACTCGATATTGTGTCGATAAGGATTCCGCGATGGACTCCCAATGATGAACACTTCCCCCATAACCATGGAGAAGAATAAGCAGCGGTCCCTGACCTCGTTCGCGGAAGGTAATTTTGTGAGACATTCACCAGGCTTGTCGGCACAAACAAGCCTGTAATAAACTAGACCAACGACCTACTTCTTTTCTTTCTCGTCGGCTTTTTCATTGAGCAACATGGTGTCGTTCACGGCTTTTGAATCAATTTGTTTATTGGAACGGAAACCTCTGATTTTTTTGGTCTGATTTTCCGCACGCTCCACCTGCTCTGTCAGATCCACGGTCACATCCCCAAAACAGCGCACTTGGCAACTGAGTCGGCGGCCATCAATAAAATGACTGGTTCCAATCAAGTTCAATTCAGCCTTGCTGGGAGGGAGAACATTGGACTCCCCTTCAACGATTTTCACCCGGCACTCGGCACAGGAAGGAACCCCTTTGCAAATCGAACGGATCTCCAGATGGTTCTCTGTCGCAATCTTCAAAAGGGTCTTATCTGGACTTCCTTCAACTTCGAGGTTCTGAGGAAGAAATTTAATTTTCATATAAGTACCTACAACACGTTTTAGAAGCGTCGCGTTTCAAAAAGGTACGGCGTACCTTTTATTTTACGACTATTTTTGTGAACTTCTTTTTGCCGGCTTTGATGACGAAACTTTGGCCTGCTTGCAAATCGATTTTCAACTTAGGGTCCGATACTTTTTCGCCGTCAATCTGAACCCCTCCTCCTTGAATTAAGCGGCTGCCTTCGCCATTGGAAGCCACCATGCCCGCTTTGCACATCAAAGCCGCCAAGCCCACTTGAGCTTCTGGGGCCACCACAAAGTCCGGCACTTCATCAGGAAGTCCTTTTTCAACAAAGATACGATTGAACTCGTCCTCGGCGGCTTGAGCGGCCGCTTCCGAGTGAAAACGTTTGATCAAGAATTTCGCCAAGTCCACTTTCACTGTGCGAGGATGTTTGCGCTTCTCTTGCAAATCCGTCTTCAACTGCGCCAAACCTGAGGCCGTGATATCCGTCAGAAGTTCGTACCAGCGGAACATCAGATCATCGGAAATTCTCATGGTCTTTCCAAACATATCTTTTGGTGTATCCACCACCGAGATATAGTTATCCAAAGACTTCGACATCTTATTGACGCCATCAATGCCCTCAAGAATCGGCATCGTCAAAACACACTGAGGTTCCTGACCGTAAGCCCCTTGCAAATCACGTCCCACCAGCAAGTTAAACTTCTGATCCGTTCCTCCCAGCTCCACATCTGAATGCAAAGCCACCGAGTCGTAACCTTGAGTGAGCGGATACAAAAACTCGTGAATCGCAATCGGAGTCCCGGACTTGTAACGCTTGGTGAAGTCATCACGCTCAAGCATCTGAGCCACCGTGTATTGAGCTGACATTTTAATGATGTCCGCGGGAGTCATCTTGTTGATCCACGTCGAGTTGTAAACGATCTCGGTTTTTTCTGGATCCAAGATTTTGAAGATCTGCTTGGCGTAAGTTCTGCCGTTTTCTTCAATCTCTTCGCGAGTCAACATCGGGCGCGTGGTGTTTTTTCCCGAAGGATCACCAATCATCGCGGTAAAGTCCCCGATCAAAAAGAAAATCTTATGGCCCAAATCCTGGAAGGTTTTGAGTTTATTGATCACCACGGTGTGGCCCAAGTGAATATCCGGGCGCGTGGGGTCTGCACCGAATTTGATATTCAAGGGTTTGCCTTTTTTAAGCTTCTTGAGCATCTCTTCGTCGTTGATGAACTCTGCAACGCCGAATTTAATTCTCTCTAGCTGCTCCTGAGGACTCATCATCGTGCGTGCTCCACAGAACGAGTTTCACGAACCACGGTCACTTTGACCTGACCGGCTTGTGGCATTTCTCTTTCGATCTTACGAGCGATATCACGAGACAACATCACGGCTTGATCGTCCGTCACTTTGCTGCTTTCAACAAGCACACGTACGTCTTTCCCCGCCTGAAGCGCCAACGTTTTCAAAACACCGTCAAAGCTGTTGCCGATGCTTTCCAAATCTTCAAGACGGTGAATGAAGGAATCCATTTGCGGACGACGAGCACCAGGACGAGAGCTCGATAAAATAAATGCCGCATGCACAATCCACGCAAGAATCGAATGAGGTTTTTCCTCTTCGTCATGGGCGCGAATCGCATGGCAAACGTCTTCAGATTCATTGTATTTCTTTGCGGCCTCGGCACCGACAAAGGCATAGCTGCCTTCTGCCGTATGATCAATGGCCTTACCGATATTGTGCAACAGACCCGCACGACGTGCTTGCTTCACGTTCACACCCATCTCACCGGCCAAGAGGCCCGCAATCTGTGCAACTTCCAAAGCCTGGTTCAAAGCATTCTGACCTTGATAAGAGCGATATTTCAAACCACCGATAATTTTGATCAACTCAGGATGCATGTTGGCGATACCCAACTCCATCACATGACGATCGCCCTCTTCTTTGATGGACTTCATTAACTCGGAACGTTGTTTTTCAACAACCTCTTCGATGCGAGCCGGATGCACACGTCCATCTTCCATCAGTTTCTCAATCGTACGACGCGCCAACTCGCGGCGAACCGGATCGAAACCAGAAATAACCACAGCTTCAGGAGTGTCATCGACGATCAAGTCCACACCACAAAGAGCTTCCAACGTGCGGATGTTACGTCCCTCACGACCGATGATCTTTCCTTTCATCTCGTCGTTAGGCAAAGCCAAAACGCTGACCGTGCGCTCGGAAGTGTATTCAGAGGCGAAACGTGAAAGAGCTGTCGCCAAAATACGTTTGGCTTTTTTATCAGATTCTTTATGAGCCTCTTCTTCGATCTGCGCGATCTTTTTCGCCGCTTCTTGTTTGGCTTCATCTTCCAAAGCGCCCAAAAGCTGACGACGAGCTTCGTCTTGAGTCATCGCGGCCACAGACTCCAACTTCTGTCTTAATTCGACAATGTGAGTCTCGCCTTTTTTCTCTAGATCCTTGATGCGATTTTCTGAGATCGCAATTTTTTCTTCACGATCTTTTAGAGTGTTCAGATAACGCTCGTTTTCTTCCATTTTCTGTTTGAATTGGTCTTCAATTTCCTTCAAACGACGCTCAAGTTGAGATTCTTTGTTTTTAACTGTCGACTTTTGCTTATGAATATCCGCTTCCACATTCTTACGAGCGCGCGCCTCGAAATCCTTAGCCTTGGTCTCTGAATCTTTTTTCAGTTTTGCGGCTTCCGATTTCGCCTTGTTGATAATACGCTCGGCCTCGATACGTGCGGATTTCTTTTTATTTTCGTCCTGCAAACGTTTTACGATAAAGACAACCGCTCCGCCCAATAAAACACCGATAATTGCGGTGATAACAAATTCCATGATTCTTACTCCTGATGCTTACTGCAATCGACAAGACCCGATTCGGTGACAAGAAAATCCATTGTCACATCATGGGCCTCGGTAGGTAGTGGGTTGGGACTGATTTGAAAATCAAAACAGATCCCCACTTTCACCCCCTGGTAGGAAGAAAGCGTTTTATCATAAAACCCTTTGCCCTTCCCCAGGCGACTGCCATTCTTATTAAAAACTAAACCGGGTATCAGCAGCCCGTGAATGGCCTGGAGATCTCTTTGCGGAGAATCCGGGGATGGCTCCCAGACTCCGTAAGGTCCTAGCACAAATTTATGTGCTTCAAAGAACTCCAAGTGTCCTTCCCTCATTTTGGGGAAGGTCCAGGTCAAATGAGAGATCTGAAAGACCTCTTCGACCTGAGCTTCCTCAGGCAAAGCCCTGTAGGCTCCCCAGAGTCCCGTTTGCGTTTTTAAAAAATCACGCAAATGGAGATTAAGCTGCTGCTGATTTTGAACAAGACCTTGCGCGAACTCTTGAGCGCAAAGAGATTTAAAGAAGGAACGACATTCCTTTTTAGAGCTCCAAGAAACAGACATGGACACTCCAAGAGATCAAACCAAGTTAGTTGTTCAAAACCTTTGGGTTGTTCTTGGAATTTTCTAGATCCATAGAAAGCTGCAACGCCTTTTCTTCAAGCTTTTCCAGCTCGCGATGCGCTTTTCTTTTCAAAAGGATCAGTTCTTCAGCCAAATTCATCGCAGTTAAAACCGCTGCATTTTGGAAAGAACCGTTTTTGGTTAAAGACATGGCTTGATTCATCTTGTTGTTTACAAATTCAACGAGCTCCTGAACAGTCGCATCGTCATGAGAGGTTTTTAATTTGTAAGGGACACCCGCAATTAGGAAATTGTAGGTTTTTTTATCAGATGTCACTAGCACACCTCAACAGCTGCAGAATCATATTGCCAATTCAATTGCTAGGCATAATTGCCTAAACCTTTTAAAACTCTAGAAAAAACCTAGATCAACACTGCTAAAAGTATATCCCTAATAAGTCGATATTCAACAGATTTATTTTTTAGTACAAGTGCATATAATGCCGAGATCACTCTTCTTTTCGCAGAGAATCGAGCGTTTATTGGGCTTATCAACCAACTCAATCTCCTCAACGTCCTTGAAGTTCCGGCGATAGGTCGAGACAACATCATTAAGCTTCGTGTCATTATAGGAGTATTCGTCTGATTTGATCGTCCCATTGAGCAAGAAATTATTGATCGTGTCTTGCTTAGGATTGATGCGCTGATTCCCAGTCAATTTGATATCCGTCACGACGCCCTTTTCATCGATCTGCTGTAGACTCAAGACGGTCTCCATCTTACGAGCCCCCTCAAACTGGGTCCGTAAAATCAAGTTGGTGGGTTGCTTATCCACATCCAGATAATGGATCTTTCTTTGACGCAACTGCGACTGAGATGTCACAAACTTTTCATCAATAATTTCTTTAAGACGGTTGAGATCAACCTTGAAGGAAAGCTTCTCATCTTGAAGCTCCGGGAAACAACGCACAACATTTTCATAGGAAACAGAAACTGGTTTGACACCTTGAGCCCACAAAAAATGGGGCCCAAGAATTAGTATAAAACTGACAACGATATTTCGCATTATTCCTTTACCGTTACATCGGCTCGCAACTTTCCGCCTGAGAGCGGTCACAACCTTCTGCCTGGTCACTCGTGCAATAAGCCCGAGACTCCGTTTTCCATGTACGCGCCTGAGAACAGTCTCCACTCCCTAGGCTAATGAAAGACCTCACCGCGTTCAATGAAATTCCAAAAGTCCGGTCATTCTGGGACACATTCCCGGCCTTGACTGAAACCGCCGGCATGTTTTTACCTTCGGCCTGGACCTTATAGACGCCTGGAAAAACAGAGACAAAATCCTGATCCGACATTGGCGAAGAAACCAGATACCGAGGATGCTTCGACGCAAAGGTATCTCCTGGGAACGTCACCCACATTTCCTGAAAAGTTCCATCATTTGCGAAATCAAAAAGTTCGCGCAAGCCCATGGGGTCTTTGGCCGTATTCCAGGCCTTACAAACCGCTGCCGCACTGGCGGAGATATTTCCGTACGATTCAATCTTGGGGCAAGTCTCATAAGTAAACCGCTGAACAAAGTCACGCTCCCAAGAGCCCGTCAAATAGAGATCGCCAAAGTTCTCTTTTTCAAGACGGAAAAAGTGACGGTTCATCATAAACATTGTCATATACATTTTCTTTTGTTCAACCAAAGAGGAGAAGTCGCGATAAACTCGAACTCTTTGTCCCCGCACCTGAGAGGGCACGTTCACTCGTTCTAAATACAAATTCACATTTTTCCCAGCATCCACGGTCACAATCTCAGGATGGATCGAGTTTTCAAAACCGACAATATAGGATCCCGCGGGCACCGCCTGAGCCTTATTCAAATCAAAAAATACCGGAGCATCACAAACTCCCCGCTGACCGATTGCACAGCGGACCGCTTTGACCTTTTGAAAGATCTGAAATTTCCCGGCCTGGCCATTCACCTGCAAGGAGCCCATGGACTGAGCTTGAGCAAGACCTGCGAACAACAATGCTGATACTGTGATCCACCACTTTTTCATCGCTCTCTCCTTTAGAACAACTCGCCCGAGTTTTTCTTGTTTTGCAAAGCTTTACTCAAACGCATGTCCTGTCCATACACATCATCAATAAAACGCATCGAACCGTCCTCGCCTTTTTCAACCGTCAGGTAGAGGAAGTAAACCGGCATCGCCTTTTTCAAGATGACCTTCTTATCAAGCTCTCCAGGAATTCTGTTGTCATACAAAGGCACGTAAGACTTGATATCAGCCAAACTCCAACCCGGCTGATCGCGCAACAAGTACGCCGCAAGATCCAGAGGTTGCTCCAAACGAACACATCCCGAACTGCGATGACGTTTGCTTTCGCCGAAAAGCTCTTTCTCATTGGTGTCATGCATGTAAATCGCCCAAGGATTTTGCAAAGGGAACTTCACAACTCCCAAAGCATTGTCAGGACCGGGCAATTGACGGATATAATATGTGAAATTTCTTGCCGTCATATTCTTCCAATCAATGCTGGAAGGATCCACCACTTGATCCGTGCCTTCATCGATCAAACGCATGTTGTGTTTTTCCAAATAACGAGGATCCGCCTTCAACATCGGCAACTTGTCCTTGATGGCAATACTGCGTGGCACCGTCCAGTAAGGGTTCAGGTTCACATAAGTCAGTGAGTCTCGCATAGAAGGTGTTCTGCGGAAGGGCTGACCGTTGACGGTTTTAAAGTGAAACGCCTTTCCACCCTCGTCAAAAAGACGGAACTCTGTCGTCGCAAGATTCACAAAGATATGGCGCGGTTCGATGTTCTTCGGAAGCCAACGCAGTTTCTCCATGGTCACTTCAACTTGAGCCAATCGCTGATTGACCGTAAAATTCAATGCGCGAAGAACTTCAGAACGCGTTCCGATCACGCCATCCGCTGTCAAACCATTCAAGGCCTGGTACTGCTTAAGAACATCTTCAAATTCTTGATCAAAGGTATTTCCACCATTGTTGGAAATGCGATAACCCAACTGATTCAAACGTGTGCGCAATTGACCGACTGAAGGATCCGTCACTCCTCGTTTAAGAGCAAAACCCGGAGAATTAATCGTAGGCCAGCCGCCTTGATTCTTGAGAGTCTTCAGCTGCACCAAAAGATCCATGAGATCTTTATAGCGAGGATGAGTGGGCGCGAAGGAATCCAATGACGCCATCAAGGACTGAGGAGCGTTCATCAGACTCGCGCTCAATTCGCTGTATTCATTGAAGTCCTTCTTTTTGAATTTAATATCTGTATCAACCTGCTCGGGATCGAAGCGTCCCGTCGACATATGACTTACATAACGAATCAGCGCCTCACTGGCCGCCAATTCAAAAGTAATCCAGTTCTTCTGATTATTCTGAGTTGCTTTAAAGAGATTCTCAACATCCGCATCCCAATAGTCTGCGGGATTAAGACCATGGCGGTCCGCCGCCAACAAAGTATTCTTCAGCGCCTGAGCCATCGAATTTGGCAGACCATTGCTGTCGACCCAAATCGCTTGGTAACCACGCAAAGAATATAGCTTATTTAATGTCTCAGTATGAAGGATGAAGTTCCCCCAAGAGGGTTTCATTAATGGCACCAGGGTTTGGCGACCGATATAGCTTTGAATAACAGAAGCCTCGCCATAAGCATGCGAAAAGCTGGGAGCCATTAAAGTAAGGCTCATACCCAAAATGAACGACTTCCCGAACCAACTCTTAAACATCATATAAACCTCTCCAACACCTTTACTATCAAGTAAGATGCCACCTTGGGATGAGGCTTGTTTGACACTTGAAAGATCAATCTTTTGACAGAGACCTAAAAATGGCACGGGGCTGTCTCAAAATGAGACAGCCCTCGTATTAAGGAAATTCTATTTTTCTGAATTAAGATAACGAACGATATCGACGTTCGGCGGTTGCGCTATACCAGCGCCGGGCTTGGGCCCTGTTAACTCCTCCAACGAGTAATCCATACGGGCGTCATAACGTCGCTCCCACTGATAACGCAGCCATCTTTCACGACTGTACCATTCCCTTTTATTGGGTGTATCACGACAGGACGACAACTCTTGGGGGGAGCTTGCACCCCAGCGAAGTTCAACACAATGATAAGGGTCAAAACTCAGATCAAACAAACGACGACGAGCATCGTCTGAATTCAAAGTCACCGTTCCACCGCTGGAATTCGTGTATGTGAATTGGCAAGAGCGAGTTTCTCTTTCATAAGTTGCCAGCAGATCTGCCGCCAAATTCGCTCCTGTGTATATGATGCTGGGATCTCCGGCGCGATAACGCTGAATCATCTGTCGCGACTGAGAAAGTAAGTCCATATAGGAAACCTTTAAACGAGCGTCCCGAGACGGCGAGGCGTACGCTTCCCACTCCCCATCCGAGCCATAGATATTTTGAGGCAACCGTTCAGGATGATCCTTCTGATCAACTCCCGACTTTCTTGCCAAGTTTACTGCGACCACGCGATCTTTCAAGCTGATGCAAATATCGGCTAAATTTTGGCGCATATCGCGAAGAGGATCAATTTTCAGATCACCGCTGGCCATCACCATCCGCACATACTCGTAATAATTGAAAACAACACCGCGGAAAACAAATTGCCCTTTCTGCCAATCCCCTCCTGGATCGGGACGATTTCCATAAAACTGCTCAAGGCTGTAGAAAGGAAGAGTCGAATTGCGTGCGCCTACAATCTTACCCCCAATATATTCTCCTGCAGAATTCATCTTACCGCCGACAAGACTGAGGGGGCGAAAGTTCTTGAATCCCGATCCCTGATAAGGAAAGCTGCGCACAAATTTTGGCGTGTACATTCCCGAAGTCAAAGTGTTGTCGGGATGAGAATCAATATAGAAAATCCTTCCGTCATCTGTGACTTTGTAAATCACAGCAACGTGTCCGTTCGGATCATAAATGATCGTACCTGGGCGCACACTGTCGCGACCCAGCTTCACAGGATAGAAGTCGGTGTAAAGACCCGTATCCTCTTGCCCCATCAAACGAAAGGATGCGGACCAAGTCATATTCACAATCGTTTGATTAAGAATCTCCAGCGCATTGGGACTTCCCCAGCGGCTGGCCACCACATCATAGCGACCCGTCACGTAGTTACCAAATTTTGTATAGCGCACGTCTTTGTTATCCCCTGCCTGGCGAGGACTGACATCACTCTGAACCGACATGGGTAGGCCATTTTTCCATGCGAAGTATCCTCGCAAAAAATAGGGCAAATCCGCGCAATCCGCGAAGAGACGAAGCCCCGCGGGATCTGTTCCTGCATAGGGATTGGCGGAACTTCTTAAACAAGTATCGACTTGGAAACACTCGCGTCGCTCGACCGCCCGTCCAAGATTTGCGATGAACTCTCCGAATTTGATTTCATCTTGCTCCGTCCATTGAGGCTTTGTGATACGCCACCGAGAACTACTTTGCGCCGAGGACAGGCACGGGAGCAGAACCAATATAATTAACAGGACCTTCTTCATGAAACCTCCTTGTAGTGTAGTGCCCCTTTTGGGCTCCGTTGAATAACAATTTGACGGCGAAAATTCCTGTATCAAAAATACCGCAGGGGTGATCTCTGTCACGCTTCTTGCTTTGAAGATCGGAGTCTATGACAAAGGTTTAATTCGTCTTATATATGGAGGACGTTCCATGACAAAGTTTCACACTCGCCGCCTGTGCGCTACTGTATTGAGCGTGTTGATTGCCACGTCACCAATGCTGAGTTCAGCGCAAGCTCTCATCAATGAAGATGTCGCTTCATTCAGTGAAGATGCTGCGGCCGCAGTGGCCGTTGAAAAATCTCAACTTAAAGTCGGTCAGCGCTATTTTATCGCGGTGGAAAGTCTGAATCTCCGTAGCAGCAACTCCACCACGGCAAATAACGTTGTTGCCAAGCTTGCGATGAACGATGAAGTTGAAATCTTTGATCTTTTAAATGAAGCCACACCCTTGGTGCAGATCAAACTTCTTAAGTCCGCTGTGAAATCGGACGTTGCGCCAGAGCTTTTTGTCTCTAAAGACTATCTCAGTGAAAAACAAATTCTTCTTCCATCCTCCAAGTACTTCGTGATTCAAAACGTAGCGACCGAAAAGACCCGTGTTTATGAACGCTGTGTAGAGACTCCGAATTGCCCTCATAAACTTGTGATGGAAACGGAAATGGTTGTGGGACGCCCCGAGGAAGGGACCAAAGACGATCCACACGCCTTTAAAACATGGCTAGGCCACGCTAAGATCTCGGAATGGGTGAAGTTCTATCAAGACGGAATGGCCCATTATCCTCACTGGTATAAATCAGGACAAGATCTTAAGACAATCCCAGGTCCCATCACGGAGGGCATTTCGAAAATTGCCTCTTCTCGAAAATGGATGGTGAAA
>JAHRXB010000048.1 GCA_019104905.1 Bdellovibrio sp. | reverse complement strand
AAGGCTTTTGCGAAGCAGTATCTCGAGGCCGGTGCTTCGATCGTGATGGGATCTCATCCGCATGTTCTTCAGCCCTGGCAGAAATATGTGACCCAAGACGGACGAGAAACACTGATTGGCTATTCATTGGGAAATTTTGTAGCGGGTCAATATGGGCTGGCAAGAAAAGCGGGGGTGGTTGCTTATGTGGGACTATCTAAGGAGGGCTCACAAAAAGCGAAGATTTTTGGTGTGGGTTATACGCCGACATATCGCGAGGGAAACGAAGTCTTTCCGATAGGAGGGCGGGATTCTCGAAGCGTTTTGAATCACGTCGCTGCTCTTTTTGGATCCAAGCGCAGGATTGAGCCGACGGGCGCCCTGCTTGAAACTCTTTGCGCAAAAGTGAGTGGAGTGGAAAACCAATAATTGCCCACCTTTTTTTCGAATGTTAATGTCATGGCAGTAGGAGCTCCACGGATGGCCGAGAAAGATAAATTTCCAATGACGTTGGCCATAAGGCAACTCTTGAAAGAGAACGTGTCCTTCTCAAGCCATCTTTATAATTACGAAGAAAAAGGAGGAACGACAGTGTCCTCCCGAGAGCTTGGAGTCAGCGAGCATTCCGTGATCAAAACGCTTGTTATGGAAACGGACAGCAAAGAGCCTCTCATTGTTTTGATGCATGGAGATCTGCAAGTTTCTACCAAACAACTGGCGCGGGATTTGGGAGTTAAAACTATTTCGCCTTGTAAGCCGGAGGTGGCAGATCGACACACCGGATATCAGGTGGGTGGAACATCGCCTTTTGGAACCAAAAAAAAGATGCCGGTTTATATGGAAAAGTCGATTTTGGATCTTGAAAAAATCTATATCAATGGTGGCAAAAGAGGCTATTTGGTCTCCCTTGCCCCCAAAGAGGTTGTCAGAGTGTTGCAGCCTCAACTGGTTAATGTCGGTGTTGTTGCGAGTGGATCATGAAGTCTTGGATTGTTCTTTTACTTATTTCTTTTTTTTCTTTGTCCGCTCCCTGCAAGGTGGATGGGGCGACCATTTACTGGTTGTTTTTCGATGCACCTGGAGCAGTGAATTTAAATGTGCATGATCATGAAGCTCCGGGATACCTTTTAGAAGTACATCGCCTTCTTGTTGATAAGATGCCCGAATATAAGCATCAAGTTGTTGAAGTTCCATTTTTGCGAATTTTAGAGCAGATGAAAAAGAAAAAGGGTACCTGCACACTCATGATTATTAAAACTCCAGAGAGAGAATCCTTCATGGAGTTTGGAACGCCTTTGTTTAAAGGGATTCCCGCCGGAGTCATCGCCAGCAGAAACAACGCGAAGCTAATTCGCTATATGACTAAATCCGGGGTCGTAGACTTGGACATGATGTTGAAAGATAAGAACATCAATGTCGGTGTGATTACGGAAAGATATTATGGCAAAAAGATCAACGAAAGCTTGGTGAAGATTCATGGCGCGCAGCTTATACAAAAACGCAGAAAAAATGCGGCCCAAGAACTCAAAAGCATGATGGCGATGGGACGACTGGATGTGTACTTAGGTTTTCCCTTTGAGGTGGCTTTCAATTCAGATTTCATTTTTTATCCTATCAAAGGCAATTCTGAGCTCTTGCAACCCTCTATTTCGTGTGAAAAGACGGCCTTTGGAAAAGCCATTATCGCAAAAACCGAGGAACTTCGCCGGAAGCAGGGGCTGGATTCTGAAATTGAAAAGATTTATACTCGTTATGCCCCCTTGGGAGCTCAAGGAAGAGAGTAGTTAATCCATGGCCAAAAAGATCGAAAAGCTGGGGACCGTAACAACAGAGTCTGTGTTGAAAGCGACAGGGAAAAGTTGGAATCAGTGGATCGATATTTTGAATAAGGTTAACGCCCAAACATGGACTCACAAACAAATAACAGACTTTCTTAAGCGCAAGTACAAACTATCCATGTGGTGGCAACAAGGTGTTTCTGCTGGTTATGAAATCTTCATTGGCAAAAGGATTCCTGGAAGAACTTTAAAAGGTGATTATTCAATTATCGTCACGCGCACCTTTCCTGTCGATGCAAAAAAATTGTGGAAGTTAATCTCGTCTGAACAGGGCATGTCTCTTTGGTTGCAGCCTCTTTCCAAAGTGCAGTTAAGGATTGGAAACTCTTTCGAGACAGAGGGGGGTGCCTTCGGAGAAATTCGCACATTGCGGGCGGGTCAACGAGTGCGATTGACATGGCAAGAGACGGATTGGAATAAAAGCACCACTGTGCAGGTGTGGATTTTGCCCCGCAAAGGAGATAAGAGCGTACTCGTATTTCAGCATGAAAAGCTGGTCGATGGGCGTTTGCGCGCTCCTCTGCGCGCGCACTGGGAAGAAGCTATTGGGGCCGTCTTAGATTGCGTCCGGACTATGGTCTAGAAAGCGTGCGAATTCTTTCATTCTGAGAATGAAAAAACCGAAAAGATGCTTATGAAATCAGCATCTTTTTTCCGATCCTGGATCTCTCGCTTCGGTGTCGAAGTGAGTCTTGTGGCTTTCTTGGCCCTGGCGTTCTTTCTTTATAAAGAACCCACGCTTTTAGTGAGCCTGCGATCTCAAGCTTCTCTTTCGCCGGAAGCTAAAGACTCGGTCATGAAGATTAAAAATATTGTTGAACGTGCCGAGAAATCGGAAAAAGCGTTTCTCAAATCTCGTCGGGAACAAGATCTTCAAGAGTACAATCAGCAGGTTCTTCTTCTTAACTATGAAATGGGTTCTCTAACCAAACTGGTGGCCCGGGAGCCAATCCATCAAAAGCAGGTCGCTCAATTAAATAAAGCCCTGCGTGATCATTTTGAAGCGGTGAATGACCTTTTGGTGCAACGACAAAAGGGAAGCCTCGTGGCCTCGCGTTTACCAGCCCAAGCGTCCTTGGTGCCGATTGTTGAAAGTACCTTTGCAAAGGATTCGGCGGATTCGTTTGCAAATTACAGGAATGAACTTCTTGGGGTGATTTTTGCGATGGCGATCTTTGTGGCTCTTTTAAGTCGCTGGTGGCAAAAGAAAAGTTTGGACGAACAAAAAAAGACCTCGGCCTCTCTTCAGGGGCGGTCCATTTTGTTGGATACGATTCTTAATAGCATGAGTGAGGCTTTGATCGTGATCGATCGGCAAGGTTATTTCACCCATTACAATGCCGCCGCCCAGAAGATCATTGGTTCTCGATTAAAGGAAGTTTCTTCGGAGGCCAGTGCTGAAGAGTTGGGTTTTTTTAATCCTCTGAATGGTGAAATCTATACGCAACGACAACTGCCCTTCCAACGAGCCCTACATGGGGAACAGATCGATGATCTTGAAATTTTTGTCCAAAATGAAACTCATCCACAAGGAATCTATATCAGCGTGAGCAGCCGTTCGCTCAATGATATCGACGGAGGCATCTCTGGAGCCTTGGTGGTCTTTCGCGATATCAGTCGTCGCAAAATGGTTGAGCAAGAGTGGATGAGGGCTCGCGAAGCGGCTTTGGAGGCCTCGCTTAAGAAGTCAGATTTTCTGGCGGCGATGAGCCATGAGATTCGCACGCCGATGAATGGCGTGATCGGCATGACGACTTTGCTAGCGGACACCTCATTGAATCCAGAGCAAGCGGAATACGTAGGGACGGTGAAGAGATCCGCAGAGTCTTTGCTGATGTTGATCAATGATATTTTGGATTATTCAAAGATCGAAGCCGGCAAGATTCGTTTAGATCCCCAGCCTTTTGATTTACAATTCTTGGTGCATGATGTGATTGAAATCTTCCGCCCCAGTGTTGCTGAAAAAAATGTCGGCCTGCATTCGGTATTCGAGACCTCGCCACAATGGTACTTCGTGGGAGATCAAGGGCGTCTTCGTCAGATCTTGGTGAATCTCGTAGGGAATGCCGTCAAATTTACTGAAAAAGGTTTTGTCAGTTTAGAGGTTTCTCGGGTGCTTGAACATCAGGGACAGTGTCAGATTCGTTTTGAAGTGAAAGACACGGGGCCTGGTCTTAAAGAAGAGGAGCGTCGTTCTTTATTTCAAAAGTACTTCCAGACCAAAAATGGAATGAAGTTTGGCGGAACGGGTTTAGGTTTATCGATCTCAAAACAGCTTGTCGACCTGATGGGCGGCGAGATCGGTCTGGAAAGTGTTGTCGGCTTGGGATCCAACTTCTGGTTCACGGTCACGTTACCGATGGCTCAGGCGCAAGACGTTCCACGATCGCATGAAGTTAAATTTGCGCGTCTTTTTACGGGCTCAATTCTTTTAGTGGAAGATCAAGTCGTCAATCAACGAGTGGCCCAAAGTTATCTTCGCAAGTTGGGACTTGAGGTGGATGTGGCCGCCAACGGCCTTGTGGCCTATGAAAAAAGTTTGAATGGTAAGTATGATCTTATTTTGATGGATTGTCAGATGCCAGTTCTTGATGGTTTTGAGGCGACACGCCGAATTCGAAAAGAAGAACAGAAGACGGGAAAAAGAACCCCGATCGTCGCATTAACTGCAGATGGTGCTCCGGGAGACAAAGGGGTTTACTTCGCGGCGGGCATGGATGACTTTTTGGCGAAACCTCTGGAACTCAATCATTTGATCGAGACCCTGCAGCGGTGGTTGAAGGCCCCCGAGGCAGGGCTTGATGAAAGTGCATTACTGCAACTTGAAAATTACGTGGTGAACGATCAGAATTTGGTCGAAGCCTTGATCGAGGATCTGGAACAGTCCGCTCCTAATTTGATCGAGTCCATGCGTCAGGCTCTGGATGACGTCGATTTGCAGGGACTTGCTGAGGCGGCTCATGCATTGAAATCCAGCAGTGCCGCTTTAGGCGCTAAAAAACTTTCAGAACTTTGTGCTGCCGTGGAAGAGCTTAAAGAACTCAGTGCGGCTTCCATGTTTGTTGAACAAATTGAAGAACAGTTTGGAAAAAGTATTCTTGATTTAAAGAAATACGTTTCTCAGAAACAGACGGCTTAAAAATGGAAAGCAATCAGAAAGGAGAAGGACATGGCAAATATTCTTATTGTAGATGATCAAAGAAGTGTCCTTCTGACTTTGGAGGCGTTGTTGACCAAAGATGGGCATACCGTCACGCCATGCATGAACGCGGTGGAGGCGCTGCGAACCTTGGCCCATGAATCTTTTGATTTGGTTATTACCGACGCGGTGATGCCGGGAGGCGGGGATGGTTATGCTCTGACTCGCACGATTCGAAAGCACCCCTTGGTGGCCAAGGTGCCGGTGATTCTGTTGACCGGAAAAAGGGAAAAAAGTGATATTGAAAAGGGGATCGAGGCGGGCGTGAATGACTATGTTGTCAAACCCTTGGACCCGGAGCTGTTGTTGGCGAAGATTCGCAACCTCTTGGTCTCGACGAAACAAGAGTCCGTGCATTTTGCCGAAGCTCCCGTGCAATATAAGGCGGATTGGGAAATCAAGACCGAGATCACGTCCGTTTCTGAGTTGGGATTGAAAATCAAATCCAATGTTCCTTTGCCACTAG
>JAHRXB010000020.1 GCA_019104905.1 Bdellovibrio sp. | reverse complement strand
GGTGTCGCCATCTTTGCTTTGTTTGATGAGTTCAATGACGGCGTCAATATTTTCTAACGCAATGACTAACCCTTCTAAGATGTGTTTACGTTCTTCAGCTTTTCTCAAATCATAAATCGTTCTTCTTTGAATGACTTCGATTTGGTGTTGGATGTAATAGTATAGAGATTCTTTGAGTGTAATTGTTTTTGGTTGATTACCGACTAGCGCAATCATGTTGATGGAGAAATTTGATTGCATTTCGGTGAGTTTGAATAAGTTATTGAGCATGACGTGCGGATTAATATCCTTACGTAATTCAATGACAATACGCATACCCTTACGGTTGGATTCATCTCTTAAATCGGTGATGCCTTCAACCATTTTTTCTTTCGCAATTTCAGCGATTCTTTCAATCAAACGGGTCTTATTTACTTGGTAAGGAATTTCAGTGACGACGATCTCTTCACGGTCTTTCACTTGAACGATTTCAGCTACCGCCTTCAAAGTAATAATACCGCGGCCTTTTTTGTAAGCCTGTAAAATACCTTCGCGACCGGCAATCGTTCCCGCAGTCGGGAAGTCCGGCCCCTTGATATGTTGCATGAGATCTTCAAGCTGACAGTCTGGATTATTAATTAAATGCACACAACCATCGATGACTTCACCTAGATTGTGCGGCGGAATATTCGTCGCCATACCAACGGCGATACCCGCAGATCCGTTCACCAACAAGTTAGGAAATTTAGCCGGAAGAACCGTTGGAATTTGCAATGAGTCATCGTAGTTCGGACCAAATAGCACGGTCTCTTTTTCGAGATCATTCAATAATTCTTCAGCAAGGTTGGTCATGCGAACTTCGGTGTAACGCATGGCTGCGGCGCTATCACCGTCGATGGATCCGAAATTTCCCTGACCGTCTTCAAGAGGATATCTCAAAGAAAAATCCTGAGCCATACGAACCATCGTTTCGTAAACGGCAGAGTCACCATGAGGATGGTATTTACCGATAACGTCGCCGACCACACGAGCCGACTTCAGATACGGCCTATTGTGACGATTGTTCATTTCACTTTGCGCGAAAAGCACACGACGATGTACCGGTTTCAAACCATCACGAACATCGGGAAGAGCACGTCCTACAATGACCGACATGGAGTACTGAAGATACGCATCACGCATCTCCTTACTGATATCAACCTGGGTCACGCCTTTTTCGTTAGTATTTTCCATAAATCACCAATTCTAAAAAACTAAATAATTAAACATCCAAGCTGCGAGCTAGAAGGGCATTGTCGTGAATAAATTGACGACGAGGCTCTACCATTTCGCCCATCAGAATAGAGAATGTCTCGTCCGCGGCCACCGCATCATCAATGGTGACTCGCAACAGACTGCGATTTTCTTTATTCATCGTAGTTTCCCACAACTGCTCTGGATTCATCTCTCCCAATCCCTTATATCGTTGGATGTAGATTCCTTTTTTGGTCGATTCCATGACGTGTGTGTAGAAGTCATTGTAGTTTTCAAATTGGACTTCGGTTTCACCTTCTAAAATCGTCAAAGGAAGAGTTGTGACAGCCTGGATTTCCGTCCAAATTCTTCTGAATTCGATAATTTCTGAAGAGCGCAGATTTTCCTGGCCAAATTTTGTTGTAAGACGATCAGCATAACGAACAGTGTTCATTTCAGCATAGGACTTGCCGGTCTGTTCATCCTTTTTGAGCTCACCCTTAAATTCCGTGATTCCCAGTTTAGGATCAGAACTAATCCAAGCGCCTAAGTCCTTCAACATCGCATCCATTTTTTTATCATCAGCTAGAAGGCCTTCAAAATCTGGATATTTACTTAGAAGGAAATACAAGACGTCTTTGTCATACTTCTTAGATGAAACGCGCAGAAGGTTGTTAAATTTTTGAATATTTAAAATCAACTGGCGAAGAACGGACTCTGATAAGTTTTCCTTACCTTTGATCTTAAAGTTATTAAGTCCCGAACTGAGTAGGAACTCTGTCAACGCAGCTTCATCTTTAAGGTAAGTTTCTTCTTTTCCTTTTTTTGCACGATAAAGAGGAGGTTGTGCGATATACACATAACCACGCTCTAAGACTTCAGGCATTTGGCGATAGAAGAACGTCAAAATCAGAGTCATGATGTGAGAACCATCGACATCGGCATCCGTCATGATAACGATTTTATGATAGCGGATTTTATCCACATTCACATTATCCTTACCAATGCCGGTTCCCAATGCAGAAATCATGACTTTAATTTCTTCACTAGAAATAATTTTATCGAAACGCGCTTTTTCTACGTTAAGGATTTTACCTTTGAGCGGCAAAATAGCTTGTGTCCTACGATCACGACCTTGCTTCGCGGATCCACCGGCTGAGTCTCCCTCCACCAGGTAAAGTTCACAAAGGGCTGGGTCACGTTCTTGGCAGTCCGCCATTTTCCCTGGTAAAGAACCGCCATCAAGTGCGGTCTTACGACGAGTAAGATCACGAGCTTTACGAGCAGCCTCACGAGCACGTGCTGATTCCACACACTTCATGATAATATTTTTTGCAACAGAAGGATTGCGATCCATCCAGTCCGCAAGCTTCTCGTTCACAAGGGCCTCGACAATACCTTTAACTTCAGTATTTCCCAGTTTCGTTTTCGTTTGTCCCTCAAACTGAGGTTCACGAACTTTAACTGAAATAACCGCTGCCAAACCTTCACGGATATCTTCACCTTCAAGGTTGGCTTTAAGATCTTTCAAAAGATTTTTTTCAGTCGCGTATGCATTTGTAGTACGAGTCAACGCCGCACGGAAGCCCACTAAGTGAGTTCCACCTTCATGTGTGTTGATGTTATTACAGTAAGTAAAAATAGACTCGGAATAAGAGTCATTCCATTGTAGTGCGATTTCAACATCGACACCTTCTTTTTCGCCTTTAAAGTAAATAACTTCATTGTGAAGGGATTTTTTTGACTGATTCATGTATTTCACGAATTCAGCAACACCTTCAGAGTATTGGAAATCCTGTTTTTTTCCTGTGCGTTCATCGGAAAGAGAAATATGCAAACCCGCATTGAGGAATGCCAATTCACGGAAACGATTTGCAAGAGTGGCGAAATCATAAATAATGGTTTCGTCTTTAAAGATTTCCCGGTCAGGTTTGAAAGTTACTTTCGTTCCGGTTTTTGTCGATGGTTCACCTTGCTCAACGGGAGCCAAGATCTTTCCACGCTCGTAATTTTGTCTCCAGAAGTAGCCATCACGCTGAACTTCAACATTCACTCGCGCTGAGAGTGCGTTCACCACGGAGGCGCCAACGCCATGCAATCCACCAGAAACTTTATAACCACCACCATCGAACTTACCACCGGCATGGAGAACGGTCATAACCAGTTCAAGAGCGGATTTGCCTGTCTGCTTTTGGGTCGCAACAGGAATACCACGACCATCATCATCGACAGTGATTGATTCATCAGCATTGATTGTAACTTTGATGGTTTTGCAATATCCCGCAAGATGTTCGTCTACCGAGTTATCCACAATTTCATACACAAGGTGGTGGTAACCTTTGAAGACGGTATCACCAATATACATCCCTGGACGTTTTCGAACGGCTTCGAGTCCTTCAAGAACTTGAATCGAGTCGGCGGAATATGTTTTTTGTTCTTCGACTGACACTGTGTACCCCTCACTGAGAAAGCTGCTTACACTCCAGCTTTGCCGGAGTAGCGTTAGTCAAGGATGTGACCATCCTTGATGCTCAATACGGAAAGCTGATCGAGGCTGAAGGAGTCAGGTAATGAGAAATCCGTGGTCGTTACAAAAATCTGCGTATTGATCTCGTGTAAGAACGTTATCAAGGCGTTTCTTTTGGCTTTATCGAGCTCGGATAAAACATCATCTAACATCAGCACAGGATAGGTCCCGTGAGCCTTCCTATGATACACAATTTGGGCCATTTTGAAAGACAATATGATCGCTCTTTGCTGCCCTTGGCTACAATAAAATCTTGAGTCTTTTTGCCCATATAGGAACACAATATCGTGCTTGTGAGGGCCTACTAGACTCGCTCCACTCGAGAGCTCTGCATCATGCAGTTCTTGAACTCTTTTTTTTAGTGCAAAAAAGACTTCTTCTCGTGAAAAATTCACGGCGTTTTGATCTGAAATCACGTATTCCACTGAAATATCCACAGTCGAATTCCCGGAAATGTATTGCATGGCATTATTAAAGTCTTTGGATAAACCTGCCAGTGCAGTGATTCGGGCGTAGGCTAAATCGGCCCCTAAACGCAAGAATTGGGGGTCTAAGCTGTTTAAAAGGTCCACCGTGACCGTTTTATCGCTCAGACCCTCTAAATGGTTCTTAAGGATCTTATTACGCATTTTCAGAGCTTTTCTATAATCCGCGATCAAATCGGCATTTCGGCGATCAAAAGTGATAAGGAGTTCATCAACCAGTTCGCGGCGGTGATCAGCCCCTTCTTTGATCGAAGAAAGACTTTCAGGACTAAACACGACACTAGCAAAAATTTTTCGAATATCTGTCGAACTCACTTTTTTGTCATTTAACGTGAGAACTTTGCGACTTTTCGTAAGACCTAGTTTTAACTTGTAGTGAAGGTCGTTCTGAGTAATCAACGCCTGAATAAGCGCTTCTTGGTTATTTGAGTTAATCAAGGTCGAGTTGTCACTATAGCGAAATGAATCACCTTGAGAAATCAAATACAGGGCTTCGAGAAGATTTGTTTTACCCTGACCGTTCTCTCCAAGAAAGACATTTACTCTTGGAGAGAAGGGGATAACAACGTCCCGATAATTACGAAAATTAACAAGACGAAGTTTTTCAAAAATCATTAGATTCTCATTGGCATCACAACGCAAGTGTATGAAGCATCGTTGTGAGGTCGCATAAGGCCAGGTGAAAGATGATCATTCAGTTCAAAATCAATCTTGTCCTGGTTCATGCTCGTTAAAATATCCGTGATGTACTTAGCATTAAAGCCGATTTTGATATCGTTCCCTGAATACTCAACTTCAATCTCTTCCTTAGCGTCACCCAATTCGGGGTTGTTCGAAGAAATTTCCATACGGCCATTAGATAAATTCAAAAGGACCGCTTTTGATTTTGCATTTGCCAAAAGGGAAACACGTTTCAATGAAGTGAGGAAAGCGTCTCGGCTGATCATCACTTTTTGCGGAAGCTTCTGTGGAATAAACTGTTGATAATTCGGATACTTTCCTTCAATCAGACGAATCATTAAAATTGTTGAAGAGTGTTTTAATACGAATTGAGATCCCTCAATTGCAATTTCAACATTACCTTCAATTCCTTCCAAGATTTTTTTAATCTCATGAAGACCTTTACGAGGAATGATCACGCCTTGTGTGGTTGTCACTTTCACTTCAGACAAAGGTTTATTCACCAAGCTCATACGATGACCATCAGTCGCAACCATTTTAAATCCACCTTGTGGACTTAACTCAAAGAAAACGCCGTTGAGGTGATATCGTGTTTCATCGTTTGAAACAGAGTAGATTGTTTTATCAATCATTTCTTTAAGCACTTGAGCATCAATGCTGATGAATGCTTGAGAGTTGTAGGTTGGAAAAATCGGATACTCATCGGCAGAAATACCTACAATCTTTGAAGTGTATTTGCCTTGTTTAATCTCAAGCCAATTATTGTCTTTTTTAATTAATGTAATTGGACCTTCTGAAAGCTCTTTCGAAATTTCAAAAAGGCTCTTAGCGCTGACAGCGACTTTACCGGCTTGATGTACTTGAACTTTGATTTGATCAGTTAAGCTGACTTCCAAATCCGTTGCAAAAACTTTTAAAGAGTTTTGATCGGCCTCTAAAAGTACGTTGATGAGAATGGGCATGGTATTGCGCTTCTCAACAATGTTTTGAGTTTTTCCGATAAGGCTTAATAAATCTCTCTTATCAATTTCAAGTTTCATATAACCCTCAATTTGGGCCCTTATATTATCTATTACTATTAATATAAATAACTAGTAGTAGTAGTAGGGGCGTGGAAAACCTAACAAATCTCCTAAATCCATGTAAACACTAAAAAACATTTGTGGATAAAGCTTCTGCATAAACTCTCTTTAACTTGCGCAATTTTGGGGGTAACTCGGATCCACATTTTAAACCCCAAATTCTTCCACAAGCCTTTCCACAGTCCACATTCACACCCCTGTGATATTGTGGATTCTCTGTTCTAAATCTTCGATATCTTTAGAAATATCTTGATCGGTAGATTGTAGATTCTTCACTCGATCCAGCGCGTTCATCACCGTGGTGTGGTCTTTTCCGCCAAAAGCCTTACCAATATCGACAAGCGATTTATCTAAGAACTTCTTTATTAGATACATCGCAATTTGACGTGGAACGACAATTGGTTTTGCTCGCGTGGATGATTTCAGGTCAAGAACACGGACTTTAAAATGATCCGCCACAAGCTTCATAATCTCTTCCACTGAAATCGTTGATTGGGTTTCATGATGGGAAAGAATTCGTTTTACGAGTTCGTGATCAATAGGAAGGCCTTGGAGTTCAGAGAACATCTTTACCTTTTTTAGGTTTCCTTCAAGCTCCCTGATCGATCGCTTTGAAATTCGCGCAATATAGTTAACCACATCCTCAGGAAGGCGGACATTGTACTTTTCAGCCTTATAACGAAGGATTGCGATACGAGTTTCAAGATCAGGCATTGTGATATCTGCAATCAAACCTCGCTCAAGGCGGGTTCGGCTGCGGTCTTCAAGGCCGTGGATATCCTTAGGCATACGATCGCTCGCCAAAATGACCTGCTTGCGGCTATCAATAAAGCTATTGATGGTGTGGAAAAACTCTTCCTGGACAGCTTCCCCGCGAGCAATAAATTGGACGTCGTCCACTAAAAGGATATCCGAGTTTTCGCGATATTTTTGGCGAAACTTATCCATCTCATGGCGCCGAATTGCCGAAATACACTCATTCATAAAGCGTTCGGCCGAAATATAAGTAATTCTAAGTTGCTGATATTGTTCGCGAATATGGTTTCCAGCAGCGTGAAGTAAGTGCGTCTTACCCATACCTACAGGTCCATATATATAGAGGGGATTGTAGTCATCTGCCCCCGGATTGCGGGCCACATTGTAGCAAGCAGCGTGAGCAAACTCCGAATTTTTACCCACGACAAAGGTCGAAAAAGTGAGTTCAGAATTTAAGGTATCAGGACCAGACCTTGGTTGAGTAATCTGGATATTCTGAGCACGCGCCAACTGAGCTTGGAGGATCTCTGTTCCACCCATCACTTCTTCATGCATCGTTGAAGTTTCAATATGATTATTTACTTTGTTCCCCGTAATACTAAACTCGACCTCAAAAGGTCGCCCGTAAGTATCTGAAATCTCAGTGTAAATTTTATCCTGCAGGTTCTCAATAACGAAGTACTGATGAAGGGCATTAGGAACGCCGAGTATCAATCTGGGACGATCCGTGGTGCCGGTGGTATTCACATACTCGATAGGATCAAGCCATGTGTCCAATAACTTATTGTTATCGTTACGGCTTTTCATCTTTGTCTTAATAAGTGTCCAAAAGGACGAGTTTAACTCCACGTATTTCCCCTCAACGCAGGGACCTCTTAACAAGGGGAGCTGAAGTTTTCAACAGTTGACCTTCTTGCTGCAACGTGCTTTATTAGTGCCCCACGTATCTAGTTGAATTCAACTTTGTGGCATACACATATAGATGTAACTGACGTCATTTAGCGTCGTAAAAATTTTCTGGGGAGAAGAGTAATGAAACGTACATACCAACCTTCAAATAAACGTCGTAAAACTACACACGGTTTCCGCGCTCGTATGGCTACTAAAGCTGGTCAAGAAGTTCTAAATCGTCGTCGCGCTAAAGGTAGAAAGCGTTTAACGGTTTCTACAGGTGGAAAATAATTCTCCACTAGTAATTAAGCGAAGTTCTGAATTTCTCTCTCTAAAACAAACGGGAAAAAGATACTGGCCTACGAAATGGTTGCTTTTGAATTATCAAAAGAACTCTGTGGGTCAGTTGCGTTTCGGAGTAACTGCGAGTCGTAAAGTCGGCTCTGCTGTTGTTCGAAATAAATTAAAGCGTTGGTCGCGAGAGTATTTTAGGGCTTCTCTTATGGCGGGAAAGTCTATTGAAGCCGACATCAACATTATTTTTAAACCTATGGACGCCAACTTTTATAAAGGCCTCCCTTATGAGGAGTTTATTAAAAGTATGGACCGTGGTTTGGACGTCGTTCGAAAAAATATTTAAAGGTCTTCTTTTAATTTTCGTAGCGGCTTATCGAACCATTGGCACCACTCATCTTGGTGGTTCATGTCGTTTTGAACCCAGTTGTTCTGCTTACGCACTTGAAGCCATCGAAACTCACCATACTCATAAAGCTCTTTGGTTAATCACAAAGAGAGTTTGTAAATGTCGTCCCGGCGGCCCTTATGGGTATGATCCGGTTCCCCCTTTAGGAGGAAAGCTCCATGCAACAAAAGAATGACAACCCATCCTTCTTTGAACCTAAAACAATCATTGCGGTGGCTACAGTTGCTCTTGTCTATTTTGGCTGGCAAACCTATTTAGGAAAGAAGTATCCTCAATACGGAAAGACGACATCCTCTCAGTCGCAACAAAAAGCAACCGAATCAACTCCTGCGGCAGCCTCTAGCCCTGTTGAAACAAAATCTGAAATAGTGACTCCTGCAGCTCAAGAACAAGTCTTTAACTATTCAAACGATAAGGTGTCGTTCACTCTGACCAACCGAGGAATGGGCCTTAAAAACTACACCATTCGAAACTATACGGACAAAGAAAAGAACAACATTAAGGTGGGTCTTTCTGATAAAGACGGTCTTTTTGAGTTGCGTTGGGCGGGTGACGAAAAAGCTCTCGATTTCAATGTTTCTGAACAAGCACCTGGTCACTATGTGGGAACTGCTCAGGTTGGTGAAACAGTCATTAAGAGAGAGCTCAAGTTTAATGTCGAAAATTCTTCTTTCACAAACACAGTGACGGTCTCTAATCCGACGGAAGACTTTAAGAAGGGATTCTCCCTACTTATTCCAGAGAAAATTCATTCCCCTGGATCTTCTTCTTTCTTGTTTCCCTCTTACGAGCACCAGGATTTTTTCGTCATTCATAGTGGTGGAAAGCATGAGACGGTGAATTTTAGTAATGCCAAAGAAAACGTCTCAAAAGAGTTTTCAGCAGCGTCTATTTTGTCTGTGAGCTCCCAGTACTTTGCGGCGGCCGTGCTTGATAAGTCAGATATTATTCCTGAAGTGAAGGTTGCTTCTTCTGTCGGCGAAAAAGTAGCTTTGGCTGAACTTGTTTATAAGCCTGTGCAAGTGAAACCAGAGATGAATTTCTCTGAGATCTTTTATGCCGGACCGAAATCCATGGATGCCTTAAAAGCTGTGGATCCGGAACTTGCTAACATTATCGATTTCGGTTTCTTCGCATTTATTGCTAGACCTCTGGTTTATGTCATGAAGGCCTTCCACTCTCTGGTTGGCAACTGGGGATTCGCGATCATTCTTTTGACCCTTCTTGTTCGTTTGTGTGTTCTTCCCTTTAATATCATGTCTTTCAAATCCATGAAGGCGATGCAAAAGGTTCAGCCGATCATTCAGTCTTTGCGAGAAAAATACAAAGACGATCCAATGCGTTTGAACCAAGAGATGATGGCCGTGATGAAGCAAAATGGTGCAAATCCTTTGGGTGGATGTTTACCAATGCTTTTGCAAATCCCTGTTTTCTTTGCGTTGTACCGTGTGATTGGCTCTAGTATTGAGCTTTACAATTCTCCATTTATTGGATGGATTCATGACCTAAGTGCTCATGATCCTTTTTATGTGCTTCCGGTTTTGATGGCTGTTTTCATGTTTATTCAGCAGAAGATCACGCCATCCACGATGGATCCAACGCAAGCTAAGATTATGTTGTTTTTGCCGGTTATTTTTTCTGTCTTTATGCTGCAACTGCCAAGCGGTTTAACGCTTTACATGGTGGTAAGTACCTTGTTCGGGATCACCCAGCAGTACTTGATGATGAGAGAAAGAAAAACGGCGTAATCGCTCTTGAGCGGATTTTTAATTGAGATTTTAACTAGGAGGTAAAATGGGTTTTTTTAGTAAGCTTTTCGGGGGGAAAAGCAAGGGTGCTAATAGCGAAGTTGAAGCGCTCGTTCAAAAGACCTTAGAGGGGATCATTGAGAAAGCACAATTTGATCTGACTTTCCAACTCAACACTGAGAAAGAAGAAGACGGTGGATCTACTTTGTCCGTCGAATTCAACGGTGCTGATGAAGAAATCCTGAAGGATAAAAAAGGTCAGATGCTTGACGCTTTTCAATTGTTTCTTAAGCGTGTGGTTCAACACAACTTTCCGGATGATAAAACAAATATCACCGTAGATTGTGGTGGGTATCGCGACGAGTCTGCGAATGCTCTTATTGAGCGTGCCGAAAATTTGAAAGCGATTTGTATTGAGCAGGGTAAATCTGTTTATTACCGCGCTTTGCCACCCAAAGATCGCAAGGTTGTTCATCAATATTTAGCAAAAGATCCTCGCGTGAAGAGCCGCTCTTTAGGAGATGGTCTTTATAAGAAAATCAAAATCTATCCTGCAAAAGGACAGTCGCAAGGAAATGCTTCTGACGAAGCTGTTTCTAACGACTAATTAAAAGAGGGGACCTATGTTCCGTGGAGATCGTGATAAAGATACTATTTGTGCGGTCTCCACTCCTCATGGAGTGGGCGGAATCTCTGTTATTCGCGTCAGTGGTCCCCAGACCCTTTCTATCGTTTCAAAAATCTGTTCTTTTTTGCCCGAACATCCTGAATCTCATAAGGCCTATTTCGGAATCCTTAAAGACTCTCACCAAAGTGATGAGATTGATGAGGTTTTGGCAACTTATTTTAAACACGGCAAGTCCTTTACTGGGGAAGAGGTTATCGAGATCTCTTGTCACGGAAGCCCGGTTATCTGTCAGTCCATTCTTCAGCAGCTTGTTCTTTTAGGCGCTCGACCTGCGGATCGAGGTGAGTTCACCTATCGCGCCTTTATGAATGGAAAGATGGATTTAGTGCAGGCCGAAAGTGTTCTTTCGTTGATTGAAAGTCAAAGCCAGCAAGCCGCACGACTGGCGTTGCGCCAACTTAAAGGTTCTGTTTCCCATAAACTTGAAGATATAGAAAATGACATGACCTGGATTCTTGCCCACGCCGAAGTGGGAATAGATTTTTCTACAGAGGGAATTCAGGTTGTTGAAAAAAGCGCTGTTTTAAGTCGACTGGAACGCATCGAAAAAGGCCTGCAAGAGTTGGTCGGCACATTTAAAGTTGGCCGTATTTTAAAGGATGGCTTTCGAGTGGTGCTAACGGGTCTTCCGAATGTTGGAAAGTCCAGCCTTCTTAATTTATTTTTAGAAGACGAGCGGGCCATTGTGACCGATATTCCCGGCACGACTCGGGATGTGATTCACGGAGACACGAGTTTTAAGGGTGTCAAATTTACCTTTTTGGATACGGCAGGCTTGCGCGAGTCCGTGTCAGATTTGGTGGAAAAAATCGGTATTCAAAAGAGTCGAGAAGCGGCCGGAGAGTCTGACGTCGTTTTTTTTGTTTTTGATATCGAGCAAGGCCTATCTCCACAAGAGATTGCGATTTTAGATGGGCTAGATCCACAGAGAACCTATATTCTGGCTAATAAAGTGGATCGTCTTTCGACCCCTCCTCAGATTGAACAGGTCCAAAAGGCCCTTCAAAACAGTAAATTTTTCCAAAAAACCAAGGACTTAGAGGGCTTCCTCAAAAGAAGGGTGTTCTTTGTCAGTGCTCTTGATAAAAAGGTTCGTTCAGGCGTCCTTGAAGAGCTGGTAAGGGAATTTGCTGACTTGCAGATGGAAAACACAGTTTTGATTTCTAACTCTCGTCATCTAGAGAATCTGACCCGGGCCCTTGAGAACGTGCATCGCACTCAAGGTTTAGTGGAAAGTGGGATGGGCGAGGAGTTCATCGCACTTGAGCTTAAAGAAGCTTTAATTGCTATTCATGAGACCCTGGGTAAGCGGTTCGACGATCAGATTATGGATCGGGTATTTAGAGAGTTTTGCATCGGCAAATAAGTAGAGAAATTTTATGAACACAAAAAAGTATGATGTGATAATCGTCGGAGCGGGACACGCAGGCGTGGAAGCTTGTTTGGCCTCGGCTCGCTTGGGCCTTCAGACTTTGATGGTGACCTCTAATATCAATCGCATTGCATACATGAGCTGTAATCCGTCTATCGGTGGTCTTGCAAAAGGACACATGGTTCGTGAAATTGATGTCCTCGGTGGCCAAATGGGCATCGCTGCTGATGAAACCTGTATTCAGTATAAACGTTTAAACTCATCCAAGGGGCCGGCGGTTCGCGGGACCCGCGTGCAAAACGACAAGCATCTCTATTCTCAGTTTCAGACTGAGGCCTTGAAGAATCAGGAAAATTTAGACCTTCTTGAAGGCGAGGTGAAGCGCCTTATTCTGGAGAAGGATTTGTGTGTCGGCGTTGTTTTGCAAGATGGCTCCGAGATTTTTTCTAAGGCGACGGTGATCACAACCGGAACCTTCATGAATGGGGTTATGCATATCGGACTTCGTCAGGAGGCGGGTGGCCGTGTTGGTGACAAACCTTCTGTGGGTCTTTCTGACCAACTGGCGCAGTTTGGTTTTGAGGTGAAGCGCCTTAAAACTGGAACTCCGGCACGTCTTCTTCGGGATAGTATCGATTGGTCGAAGACAGTTCCTCAGGGTGGCGATGAAAAGATTTATCCGTTTAGTTATCGTTCTCCCAATAAGCTGAAGCTTCCGCAGATCTTGTGTTATCTCACGCGAACAACGGAGCTCACCCACGAAATTATCCGAAAGAATTTGGATAAATCCCCTATGTTTTGCGGGATCATTGAAGGGGTGGGTCCTCGCTATTGTCCTTCTATTGAGGATAAGATCACTCGATTTGCGGAAAAGACCAGTCATCAAACTTTTCTTGAGCCCGAAGGTCTTTCCACGGATTTGATATATCTCCAGGGAATTTCCACGAGTCTACCAGAAGAGGTTCAGGATGAATTCCTAAAGACCATTCCGGGTCTTGAGAATGTGAAGGTCGCACGATACGGCTATGCTGTAGAGTATGACTACATCGAACCAACACAGATTTGGCATCGTTTGGAAACGAGAACTATTCGCCAACTATTTTTGGCGGGCCAAATTAATGGAACCTCTGGGTACGAAGAGGCGGCAGCTCAAGGTTTTGTTGCCGGTGTTAATGCGGCCCACAGTATTTTAGGCCGAGAAGAGTTTATTTTAGGTCGCGACGAAGCTTATATTGGCGTGTTGATTGATGATCTTGTTACGAAGGGCACCAAGGAACCTTATCGCATGTTTACTTCTCGCGCAGAACATCGATTGGTTTTGCGAGAGGACAATACAATCGACAGGTTAGGGGCTTTGGCATCAAAGATTGGTATTGTTTCAGAAGAGTCACTGCAGGTTTTATCGGATCTTCAGGATAAACGTAAGAATTTGCTGGAAAGACTTCGCTCTGAAAAGGTATATCCAACAAAAGATGTTCAGGAGTTGTTGGCGACATTTCCCACGCCAGAATTAACAAAAGCATTAACATTCGAGGAGTTGCTGCGCCGACCCGAAGTTAGTTGTTCTCACCTTGAGCAGCTCAATTTCCGTGTGGATGTTGATCCGAATGTGAGTGAGCCCGTTGAGATTGAAGTAAAGTACTCTGGCTATGTGAAGCGCCAGATGGAACTTATTAATCAATCCAAAAGACTTGAAGAAATGCTTCTTCCCGATAGTCTTTCCTATGAAGATGTGCGAGGTCTTTCTAACGAGGAGAAGGATAAGCTGCGTCGCGTTAGACCACGTACCTTAGGCCAAGCTCAGCGCATCAGTGGTGTTAATCCTTCAGCAATTCAGGCTATAATGATCCATCTTAAAGGTCATAAGAAAATCAAGGAGATGGAGATTGAAGGACAACAAGGAACAGGAAGCGCCGACCATATATTGGCGCATAAATGAGTGGTTTCCAGATCTAAGTCCTGAGGTCAAAGCCAGACTTAAGACCTACCATGAAGAACTGATAAAGTTTAATAGAACACTTAATTTAGTGTCTTTAAAAACTCTCTTCGTGGCTGACGCGATTCATTTTGCAGATTCAATTCTTTCGTCTCGAACGATCTACAACTCAAACCCTAAGATCGACAAGATCTTTGATCTGGGGAGTGGGAATGGTTTTCCGGGAATGGTTTTCGCCATTCTCTATCCTCAAGTGCAAGTCGTCCTTGTGGACTCAGATCAACGCAAGTGTGAGTTCCTAAAACACATAGTTTTTAGCCTTAAGCTTACGAATGTGACGGTTGAGAACAAGACTGTTGAGGCTTTGCCAGACAATTCCATTCAATATGCGATGGCTCGCGGATTTTCTTCGATCTCTAAGACGATACTTGTAACTCGTAAGTGTATGGTAAAGGGGGGGGCTCTCTACCACCTTAAGAGCGAGGAGTGGGGTATTG
>JAHRXB010000297.1 GCA_019104905.1 Bdellovibrio sp. | reverse complement strand
GAACCGCATAGTCCAAAAGCAATTTGGTGTAATGGAAGTCCGAGTTCGTTAAAACAAAGATCTTCTTGCCATGTCGGCGAAATTTTTCAAGTCCGGCCACCAACTCAGGATCTTTAATGATGTAGTGATCCAGATTTTTTTTCACGGTGTCTTTCAAGGAACCATCACGGTGCGCTTCATCCAAAGCGTCCAACACGTCGTCGGCGATTTGCGCGTACTCAGGGTACTTATTAGCGGGATCGGTGTCTTTGAGTTCGACGATCTGTGCAATCAGGTTGGCCAAAGAAATAGAGAAGGACGTGTCCACGGCCAAGTAGTCCGAATTGCTAAGATCAATGTAGGTTGATTTATAAAGCTTTTGATGACTTTTGAAGTCCAAAGGCTTCAGACCATGGTAGCTGGCGCGAATCGCCGTGTAGCGATTGAGCTTCAGCAGATTTCCCATTTTACGATCGATCACCAGGCCGCGGATGGCGTAGTTATAATCGAAAGTGAGCTTTTTCAAAGTTTCAGGATATCCCCGCTTCACCAGCTTTTCGATCATGGTTGTATGCGAGAGACGCTCAAAGTTTTCACTGTTGTAGCGGACCAGCGTGTGGTCCATGTCGACACCAATGTAGCGAATCTTTTTAAGATTCAAAGTTCTATTTACAAATACTTTTCCAGTCATAGTTTTTCTATCTTTCAACGGGGAGCAAAAGGTTGTTCCAAAGAAGCATTCCGCCACGCATGTTATAAACGTGAGTCCATCCGTTCATTCGGGCATAGGCAGTGGCTTGGGCTGAGCGAGCCCCGCTTCGGCAAATGAAGACCACAGTTTGGTCTTTGGGTATTTCTTCAAGGTGATCAGGGAGAGTGTCTAAGCTCATGAGTTCGGCACCAGGAACGTGACCAAGTTCTCCGACATACTCTTCAGGCTGACGAACGTCGATCATCTTTACGTTCGACAGCACCTGCTGAAGCTCGGCAGGCGCGATGTCATACACCCCATCAAATTGAGGGTTTTCAGTTTTTGTTTCGAAGTTGACTAACTTCACTGTCACAGAATCCTCCTGCGTCAGGTCAAGATTGTCACCTTAACACTTGCTGCAAACGACAGCAAGAATTACCAGATTTGCACCCGCTCTTTTTGAGGAAGGGTCATTTTGTCTCCTTCTTTACACTGGAAAGTCTCGGCAAAAGCGGGCTGGTGTTTAACCTGTTCGTTAATGCGAGCCCATCCGGCAGAGTGGGGATCTGTTTTTCTCATCAGCTTTTCATAGTCAGGACGAGTGACTGAGCACCACAGGCGACCATAAGCAATGAAGAAGTTCTTCTTGTCCTCTGGAGAGCCTTGGCCTTTAGGGAAAGCCGCGTTGTAGGCAAACGTCAATCCGACCAGATCGGCGACGTTTTCACCCAGGGTCAGCTTTCCATCGTGGCCGGCCTGATTGAACTGATCGATCATTTTTTGTCCGCGCAGGTTGAACTCCATAATATCTTTTGTCGTCATCCACTGCTTCAGACGTCCCGCTGAGTCGTATCTAGAGCCGCTGTCATCGATACTGTGACCCAATTCGTGGCCAATGACTGCGCCGACGGCGCCTAAGTTTTCAATGACAGAACCCTCTTTGTCATAGAAGGGATACTGCAAAATACCGATAGGAAGAACGAACTTGTTTTCATTACTGCTATAGTAAGCGTTGACGGTCAGAGGCCCCATGCCCCAGGCGTCCTGGTTGGCGGGCTCACGCATTTCTTGCATGTTCTTTTCCCAGCGAGCTCCGTTATAAGTTTTTTGATTTTGGATAAAATGATTTTTCGAATACTGGCGCAACGGAACAAAATCCCACTCTTTGTCGTTGTGTGGTTTCACGAGTTGCAGGCGAGCAGTTTTAATTTTCGCCAAGGCTTCCTTCTTACCCTCTTTTGAAAGCCAGGTGTTGGCGGAAAGCCCATCTAAGATGCTTTGGCGAATACGGGCGCCGACTTCCGTGATCTTGCTTTCATCGAAGTTTGGAAAGACTTGCGGAAGAAGAGCCGCATCCAGTTCTTTCATAAAATAGCCTGTCGCCATGGACGTGCAACGCTCTTGGCGGTCCGGGCGCTTTTGAGGACCACCGAAGAACTTCTTTTCAAATTCAAATCCAGCTTTAAAATACTTTTGATACGCATCATCCATGCGATCTTGCAGAGCGCGGTAAAGATAAATATCTTTCCAAACTTGCAAAGGCTTTTTGGAAATTTCAGCGTTGATAAAATCCAGCGATTCGGGGATGGGCGTGTTGATCACCAACTCCGCAGGGATTTTCTCAAACAGAAGATTGAGTTGGAGCTGAGGATATTTCTTCAGCAACTCCTCCTGGGAGCTAACACGTTTTTCACTCCATCGTTGGTGGCGAACTGCCGTCACGGGATAGGTTTTGATAAAATCTTTCTCAAAAGCGATGACATCTTGTGCTTTGGCGCGTGCGGCTTTTTTTGAAATCTGGGGATAGATGTTTTGGAAGAAAAGCGTCAGAAGCTTTTCATACTCTTTCATCAGTTCGGGTTGCTCGTAATACTTGTGATCAGGAAGAAGCATAAAGCTGGAATACAACATCGCATCCATTTTTTTAGGATCATCCAAATTAGGCGAAGCCCAGATAGAAATCAACGGACCAAATCCCGTTGCAATGTTCGTATGAGAATAGCGAACAAGTTCTTCGGCCGTTTTGAGTTTGTTAATCTCAGTCGTCATGCGCACAACTTCGGCGGTTTCATCTTTGGCCTTTTCAGGCGCATTCATGCAGGACAGATAGAAATCGCGAATTTGTTCTGTGCGCGGATCGAGATTCTTTTTCAAGGGAAGTTCTTTCATGAACTTCTTTTGCACTTCCAAAAGACGTTCGCGGGAATCGCTAAAAGCAAAAAGGTGGTGGCTGCGATCGTCGCGCAATTTAAAAGAAGCTTCGGCATTGGAGCACACGTACTTGTGAAAGTCTTCACAGGGGTTGACGGACGTATTTAGTGGAAACTCCCTTTTTTCGGGGATGGCCGAGGAGGGGGTTGGAGATTTTGCGGGTTTGGCAGAGACAAAGGCGGCAAGGCTTGAGATCAAGAGCAGTTTCAACATAGCGGAAGGACCTACTTTTCTGTCTGTTTAGAGTTATTAGAGATGGTAATCTTGCTTGGGCTTAATTGAAAGACCCCGGGACCATGATCGAGGGCGTTATGGACTTGAGAACATTGTCAGGACTAAGGATCTCGGGTAATCGGAAAGGAGGGGGTACTTATGAAACGGTTTATACTAATGTTGCTCGCGACAACAGCCTTGGTTGCTTGTAAAACCATTGAAATTGAAAATGGCGAGGTCCCAGACGAGTATCTAGCTCGCGCAAAAAAATTAGAGGGTGTGTACTCTGGTTCGTTTGAGGGACGCCGTGGTGAGATGACGATTGCTTTTGAAGGAAATAGACCTGTTTTATCCTTTAAAGATTCTCGCGGTGATAGCTTTATGCCGTCATACTGTAAGTCTTCGATCAATGATTTGAAGTGGGTTTATGTGAATAGAAAAGAAGCGGTAGATTCTGCGGCCTTCTATTTCGATCCTGGAACTTGTTTCATTCAAGGGCGCGAAGTCGTTCTTTATTTCAGTAAAGACTACAACACGATCAATGTGAGAATTCTTGAATATCAAAAGACGGAGCGTCGCTGTGACTGGAACGTTCCAGATCCGGTTCGAGGACCGATCGAGCATTGCGAAGTCAATCGTGTTGATGTGACTTTGAACGGAAAATTCTCTCGCTAAAAGATTTGTAGGGACGATCATGTGATGGCATGATCGTTCCAGTCATGACCAAGACGCCCATTGAACTTTCTTTAGAGCAGGCCAATGCCCTGGAACTTCTTCGTTCCGGAGAAAATGTATTTCTCACTGGCGGCGCGGGCAGCGGAAAAAGCTTTTTAATCCGACATTTCATGAAAGACATCGACTCCAAAGAAATGCCCATTCTGGCAAGCACGGGAGCGGCGGCCGTTCTTTTGGGAGGGCGAACCTTTCATAGTTTCTTTGGTTTGGGAATTATGGAAGGGGGGCCTGATGCCACTTATGAACGCGCCTCTAAGGACAAACGACTTTTAGCGCGTCTTCGTAAGGTGGAGGGGGTCATCATCGATGAGATCTCGATGATTCCCGGGCAGGCTTTGATGATTGCAGAGGCTTTGTCACAAAGAGCTCGTGATTCCAAACTTCCTTGGGGCGGAATGCGGGTGATTGCCGTGGGGGATTTTGCGCAACTTCCTCCGGTGACGCAGACGGGACAGCGGGACTGGTGTTTTGTGAACGAGGTGTGGAGGCAAAGCGGTTTTCAATCCGTGATGCTTTCCCACAACCAGCGCGTTTCTGATAATCTCTTCTTGGATATTCTGAGCGACGTTCGGCATGGTCTGGTGACGGAGCGTGTGCGTGATTTTTTGAATGACCATATTCAGACTCATGATGAGGATCATCCGGGAACGCGCCTTTTTCCTCGAAAAATTCATGCGGAAAAGTTTAACCAAAAGAAGTTAGATGAATTGTCTGAAGAAGAAGTCACCATTGATTCCATCTATTTTGGTTCAGAAAAACACATTGAGATTTTGATGAAGACCGCCCCTGTTCCTTTGAAGCTTGTGCTGAAGTTGGGATGTCGGGTGATGTTTTTGCAAAACGATCCGCAAAAGCGCTGGGTGAATGGAACTCGCGGCGTGGTTACGGATATTGCACTTGATAAGATCATCGTCAAAAAAGACAATGGCCGCGAAGTTCAGGTGGATAAGTCTTCTTTTGCATTGCAAGATGCAGAAGGCAATATCATGGCGTCGGTGATTCAGTTTCCATTAACTCTGGCGTACGCCACGACCATTCATAAAAGCCAAGGAGCGACCTTGGATGATTTGTGGTGTGATCTCAGTTCCTTGTGGGAGCCCGGTCATGCCTATGTCGCTTTAAGCCGCCTTCGTTCTGCAGAGGGATTGCATTTGATTACTTGGAGTCCTCGCTCTATCATTGTCGACCCTAAGGTCCTGGATTTTTACAGCCGACTGCCACGGGCATCACCTGGTTGAATTACAAATATATAAGTTCTAGTCACCTTCATCGCGACTGTCCCAACCTTGGACGATCCCTGTGGACCTATGGGGGCTCATCCACATTTTGATTTGAGAAGAGCATATTTTTCTCAATGGATTACCACAGTGGCCCGATAAGAAAGTATGCACATTGGAACGTATTTGGTAATACTATTCGTTTTATTGTCAGGCTGTTCGCTCGATGCGAGCTTAATTAACGCTCGTTCTGTTATTGGCGACAATCCAGAGTCTAATCCAAATTTGAAAATGCAACGGGCAAATCCCGATTTTATTGCCGGTGAGGTTGTGACCACAGGGAATGGCGTGGTCATTCAGGGAACTTTTGGAGAGGTTTCTGAAAAGAAGACT
>JAHRXB010000272.1 GCA_019104905.1 Bdellovibrio sp. | reverse complement strand
TGATCTAGCGACTCTGAGAAACCGTATATGAAAAAACAATGGGTGGGAGCAGGACTATTTCTGCTCCTTCTTTTCGTAGCCTCCTTTCTAATTCCGCCCTTCGCTCTAGATCCGTGGGGGCTTTTTCGTCCTCAAAAGATTGTTTTAATATTCTTCGCACTTTCGGCGGTGCAGTTTTTTGGAGCAGCTCTAACCAAAGCTTTAGGGCATAGGGTCGGAGCCTTGATGTCGGGCTTTATTGGAGGCTTGTTGTCCAGTACAGCGACGACGGTTTCTATTGCCAAAGACTCCCATGAAGTCGAACGCTCTCAAACTTTAAGAATTGCCGCTTTACAGAGTTCCATTTTGGCGATGTTGTTTGAAACTGTGGCCTTTCTTGCGGCGGCAGGGGGAGTTGTTGCTTTAGAGGTTGTGCATATTCATTTGGCGATCTTAATTGCAATAACGGTCGGTCTTTTGGTGATCTTGTGGCGTCGGAAGCCGCAACGGTCTCATGCTTTGCCACCCGAGGGAAAAATTTTAGATCTTACGTCGACCTTGAAGCTGACGGGTTTCATTGTTCTTATCATGGCAGCATCAAAAGCGGTGCAACTCTGGGCGGGCAGTCAGGGGTTGATGTTATTGACCTTTGTGGTGTCCTTGTTTGAGGTGCATGGGTCTTTGATTTCTTCAGCGCAACTGTATGCTTCCAGCGGCATTGACAGTGCTCAGTATGAAAAGCTTGTGGAGATCTCTTTGTTGGCCTCTTACTGCGCGAAGGGGGTTCTGATTGCTGCGATCTCAAACTCGGCATTTCGTACCAGAGCTTTGCTAAGTCTTCTGCCTGCGTTTTTGTTTTTGGTGTTTCATTCTTTTGGATTTATTCAGCTTTAATCGCAAGGCGATAAGTGCGACAGTACTCATCTCCAGTATTGGAAGAGATAACGTCCGCCAGAGGCGTCTAAAAGACCCGTGTCTGTCGGTTTCGTGACAAAGCCCCCGTTATTGGTAAAAGCAATGCCTTCATTGCCGCAGGCATTCGACCAAAAACCTGTGACCCTCTCAGTCCAACACGTCGTTACGCTCACATCATTAGGAATAAACCAGATGTCGACCCCACCACAGGAGTTCGCGTCCGCAGTGGTGTACCTTAAGCTATTGGATGAAGTGTTGTAGACGCCGGAAACACTGACGACGTTTGATTTATAACGACAGGTGTTGGCGTCGGCAGAATTATAGTCGATATTGGCTTCCACGTAACTTTGCGTGACCCCAGTTAAACCACTGCAATCGCGAATGTAACCATTGGTTCCAGTCCAAGCAGTCTTGTACCAAGAAGTTGTGTTGATGGTGGGGAAGTCCGAAGTTCTGACATCCAGGCAACGGGTCCATCCTCCTCCGTTGGTTTCCATATCACAATATACTTTGAAGGGGGCATTGCCCCCGGCACCATCGGGATCTATTTGATAGTATCCCGAACCGAAATCGCCACCTTTTTGTAAGATGTCTTTGCAGCTTGTGCCAACAAATTTGGAGGTCGGTTTCCACGAAGTGCCATCGCAGAACTTCATGACCTTTAAAGTGCTATCGTATTGCATGGTCCCTTCGTCGGCGGCCGTGCAGGAAACAAGTGTGGCGCTGAGCTTTAAATCACCACTCACTTCAAGTTTTGCGGTGGGGGTTGCTGTACCGATTCCCACATTTCCAGAGCCATCAACTGATAAACCGGCACTGCCACCACCGACCAGTTTGTAACCTGCAATATTCAAGTTCTGGGTGGCAGTGTGGTTGCCAAGGTTGTCGGCACCAATCTGATTATTGACTCCTAAATTCAGCAACGTGATTTTCCATCCATAAGAACTTCGAGTGGCGGCATCGGACGAGGAATAGCAATAGACCTTGAGAGTATCTCCGGTGTTAACGGTGGTCGCAGAATATAAGACGAACGGGATTCCGGGGGAGCTTCCCCCTTGAGATCCACCATAATAAAAATGTTTTGAGTCAAGATTTGAACCATTCTTCGCGAGAGAGCAAAGAATGGAAAAATAAGTCCAAGGCTGTGACGTGTTGGAATTTCCCGAGGCAAGAATCAAATATTTTCCTCCGGAGGTCACGGTCAAAGATAAAACATCCGTATTGACGGCGTTACCTAAGGTGACGGCGGAACCTTGAACAACCTCCTGAGTCCCGGTGCCACTGCCGCCCATCCAATTTGTGCCATCGTAAACTTGCAATTGCTGTGCGGTGGTATTGTAAACGATGAGTCCCGCGGCCGGACTTACAATCGCATCTCGTTGGGCGGCGGTCAGTCGCGGAGGTAAGAGACCGCGTGAGGTGGAGTTTAGATCCAGAAGGGCTGAGCTATCCGGAGTTCCAGTTCCTACAGCGACAGTGCCTCCGGCATAGTTAATTCCCCCCGTTGCTGAAGACCAGTAAGACAGACTGGCGGGCAGGCGACTGGCATCAATCGTTCCCGTCGTAATGGCGGAGGCATCGAGCGAGCCAATATCGGCACACATCCACTTATCACTGAGTGTATTCCAGTACGGTTTCTTATTTGCGGCACAGGACACAGCATCTGTTAAATCCCCCGCGTAAGCTGAAAGGGGAAGGGCGTCGGTGATGCCATATCCAACAAGAGTTGTGGGTTTGTCCGTGATTGAATTCCATGCCGGGGTCAGTGTCGTGTTTCCTGCCGTCGTCAAACGCCCTTGAGCATCGACAGTGAAAGTGCCAACTTGAGTCGTTGAACCATAAGAGCCCGGCGCGACCGTTGTGTTGGCCAAAGAAATAGTTCCTGTGCCTGTGATAGGCCCTCCAGTGAGACCGGTCCCCGTATCAATACTTGTGACAGATCCTGCCGTGGCGTTATCCCAGAAAAGTTCTCCGGAGCCATTAATTTTTAAAACCTGCCCCGCCGTTCCGAGAGTGGAGGGTAAAGTCAGAAGAACATTGCTGGCAAGCCCGCTCTTGGCTTTGAGTTCGACGTAGTTGGCTCCAGAATAAAATCGCACAGCACTGGATGTTTGAAGCAAGCCGCTCGTGTTGATGACTGTGGAGCCCCCAATTGTTCCTGAGGTGATCGCACCTCCTGAAACTTTTCCGGCAGTTGAGATGGTCGCAAGCTTTGAATCCACAATCGCAGCCCCGGCCGCGATGTCGGCGTCGACAAGAGTGCCGTCAGTGATTTTTGCAGAGGTCACAGAGCCATCGGCAATTTTGACGGTAGTCACGGCGGCATCAGCAATCTTACCTGTTGAGACGGCGCTGTTGTTGATTGTCACTGTGGCCGTGGGGGCTCCTGTAGAACTCACGTCTCCGGTAAGACCTGTGAGGGCCCCCGTGGTGCCTAAGTCATCGGCCGGAGCCCATTGAGAGCCGTTGTACTTAAGGACTTTTCCAGCGTTGATTCCTGTCATGACAACAGAGACGCCTTTGATTTTGTCGACGCTTGTGGCACTTTGAGTTCCAGAGACATCCCCGGTCAGAGTTCCCGTAAAGCCCGCAGCGCTTCCCGCGATATTTCCACTGACGTTACTGCCTGAAATTGAGGGTGTTGTGCATTCAAAGGTCCCTGCAGGTGCGATGTGACGTAAGTAAGTACCTGCCGCACAGAGGGGAATATTCGATTTTAAAACAAAGTCCGACGCGACATTGGTGCCCAACTTTTGCGCGGTCTTGGCGTGCCCCGCATAGGGGACCGAACGGATTTCACTGTCGGGCGAGATCAGCTTCCAGCCAGAGCCGTCAAAGAATTGTACGCGCAGCAGGCGTTTGTCATCGATGACCGGAGAGTAAGTACCACCCCCCTCGCAGTCGAGATTTTTGGAATTATCAAAAGCATCCAGAAGTTTAAAGGTTGTTGAGATGGGGAAGTCTTGGGAGCCCGTGCCAATCGGAACATCAAAGACGCCGCCCGAGTTGCGCATATCTATAGAATTGGACTTCTCTCTATAGATAATGCAGGTCCCGGTGGGGTTGGTGATTGAGAATTCAAATTGAACGCCGTTGATCTCTAGAGGGGCTCCATCAAGTCCCTTGATACGTCCTTGATAGGTGAGGCTTCCAGGGGTGGCCCACGCCAAGGCCCCCATAAGAAGGGTGCATGAATAGATAAGGACGTTCAGGATATTCATATAGTTATTAATCGGTATCTTTTGTCGAAACCTTAACAGCACGCCCTTGGTTGTCTCATAGAGGAGCGAGCCTTAAGCTCATCTGGCATTTCTGCGATGTAATCTCTGAGAACGGCTCTAGTTAGAAAAAATCCCTTGAAGAGTTTCGTAATGCTCTTTGAGCTCCAGAAATTGCTGCGCGCTTCCACCATGGTCAGGGTGAAGGATCATCGCCGCCTGACGGAAGGCTTTCTTAAGCTCAGAGCCGGTGTAACCTTCGCTGAGATCATGAATCCAAGACTTTAGGAACTCGTAAGAGAGTCGTTGTGCTGAGGTGAAGTTATGGGCTTTTCGTTGAGGACGAACTTTGGGAGGGGGATAATGTCCTCGGGGGGAATGGACTTCTAAACGACTGATTTGTCCCAGCAAATAAGCCAGATGGGCGGGGTCTTCATTCACAGTAAAAGCGCTTTTTCCCTCGGAAGAAGAGGTCTGTGACCCCATTTTCTCTCGTAGAATTTGCTTAAAGCTTGCTTGAAAACTCATGTGATTCTTATCGGCGCACCCCCTGGATTCCGCAGTCCAGAAGGGGTTTTCCCTCGAGAAATAGCCTTTTTCCCTGTGAAAAAGGGCGTATTTAGAGGGGAAAAGCTGATTTCCCTAGGGGAAAATGCAAAAAAAATGAATTTACCTGCATTTTTTTTTGGACAAACGACTCGACTTAGATACACACTAAGCTCATTCGTATAAACGAGACTAAAAACCTAACGGAGGAATTTAGAATGGCGAAAGCTAAGAAAGCTACTACAAAGAAAGCTGCAGCTAAAAAAGCTGCTCCAAAAAAAGCTGCTAAAAAAGCAGCTCCAAAAAAAGCCGCTGCTCCTAAAAAAGCTGCGAAAAAAGCTGCTCCAAAAGCAAAATCTGCTCGTAAGCCAAATGCAGCATTCATGAAAGCGTTGACTCCTTCTGCAGCTTTGGCAGCAGTTGTTGGTGCTTCTCCACTTCCTCGCACTGAAGTTGTTAAAAAACTTTGGGCTTACATCAAGAAGAACGGTCTTCAAGATGCTAAAAACAGAAGAAACATCAACGCTGATGCAAAACTTAAAGAAGTTTTCGGCGGTAAAACGACTGTTTCTATGTTCGATATGACTAAGCTTGTTTCTAAGCACTTGAAATAGTCTTAGAATCAGCCTAAAGCTGAACTAGATTCAAAAAGCCTAGGGTAACACCTAGGCTTTTTTTATTGCTTCGCAGGTCCTTGGCCCTCCTGCATTTTTATGTTTTAGATTCCTTTGGTCTATCCAAGGTGGGGCCTCTGTGTTATAAAATGCCCCTATGGGAATTAAGCCGCTTTCATTAGAAGAAATCAAAAAAATGACTATTGCCTGCCGTATTGCGGCCGACACTCTGACCTACCTCGATAAATACATTAAGGTCGGAGTGACCACCAATGAGATCGATGAGCTTGCCAACGACTTTATGCTCAGTCGAGGGGCTAAATCGGCTTGTATCGGTTATCACGGTTATCCGAAGTACACCTGTACCTCGGTCAATCAGGTTGTGTGTCATGGCGTTCCCGATGATAAGACCATTCTCCAGGACGGGGATATTATCAACGTCGATGTGACTTCGTGGATTGATGGTTTTTTTGGAGATACCTCCAAGATGTATATGATTGGCAATGTTTCTGATGAGGCAAAAGATCTCGTAGAGACGGCCCTGATGGCCCGTGACAAAGGGATTGAGGCGATCACTCCCAATGGATTTACCGGGGACATTGGTTTTGAAATCAATAAGCTAGTGACTCGCAAAGGGTACACGACCGTGAAAGAGATCGGGGGACATGGCGTCGGCCGCCTGTTCCACGAAGAGCCGTTTGTTCCTTCTTTCGGTAAGAAGGGGAAGGGCGATCGCTTGGTGCCATTCCACTGCATTACGGTGGAACCTATGGTCAACCAAGGAACGGATGAGGTTGTTGAATTTGCCATCCCCGGGTCGAGTATCAAGTACTACGATACTGCGGATGGTCTATTGTCAGCGCAATTTGAGCACACGGTGCTTGTGACTGATACCGGATATGAGATACTAACTCTTCCTTAATTGAATTAACTATAAATTACATTATTAATAACAAGGGTAAATCAATGTCATTAACGACAACGAATGGAAAGTCCGCTATGAAAAAAAACGCTAAGACAACGACGAAAGCTCCTGCTGGTGATTTCAAAGTCTGCAAAGAGGCGATGGAAAATCCTGAAGTCTTCGCAAAACTTGCGAAGTGGGGACGTGAAGAAATCAAGATTGCTGAAACAGAAATGCCTGGTTTGATGGCTCTTCGTAAAGAGTACGGTAAACAGAAGCCTTTGAAAGGTGCTCGCATCTCTGGTTGCCTTCATATGACAATCCAAACTGCCGTGTTGATTGAAACTTTGGTAGAGCTGGGTGCAGAAATTCGCTGGTCTTCTTGCAATATCTTCTCAACTCAAGACCATGCGGCTGTCGCGATTGCGGCGGCGGGCATTCCTGTATTCGCATGGAAGGGTTTGACAGAAGAAGAGTTCAACTGGTGTATCGAACAAACGATCACAGGTTGGGGTAAAGACGGCTTTAACATGATCTTGGATGATGGTGGTGACTTGACCAACATGATGCATGAGCCTCGTTTCGCCAAAGAAATGAAAAAGATCATCGGTATCTCTGAAGAGACCACAACCGGTGTTCACAATTTGGAAGTTCTTTTGAAGAACGGCAAATTGAAAGTTCCAGCGATCAATATCAACGACTCTGTGACGAAATCTAAATTCGACAACCTGTACGGTTGCCGCGAGTCTTTGGCAGACGGTATCAAGCGTGCCACAGACGTGATGGTAGCTGGTAAAATTTGTGTGGTTGCGGGTTACGGCGATGTCGGTAAAGGTTCTGCGCACTCTTTGCGTGGCCTGGGCGCACGCGTTCTTGTGACTGAAATCGATCCTATCTGCGCTTTGCAGGCGGCGATGGAAGGTTTTGAAGTGACGACGATGGACGAAGCTGCGGCTGTTGGCGACATCTTTGTGACAGCAACAGGTTGCTGCGACATCATCACTGACAAGCACTTCAACAAAATGAAAAACAACGCGATTGTTTGTAACATCGGTCACTTCGATATCGAAATCGATATGGCTTGGTTGAACAAAAACTCAAAGATCCGCGAAGTAAAACCACAAGTGGACATCCACACGATGAAGAACGGCAAACAAGTGATCGTTCTTGCTAAGGGTCGTTTGGTGAACTTGGGTTGTGCGACAGGGCATCCAAGCTTCGTAATGAGTAACTCATTCACGAATCAAGTATTGGCGCAAATGGAGTTGTTCAATAACAGAGATAAATATCAAGATATCGCTGTTTACAGACTTCCAAAGCACTTGGATGAAAAAGTGGCGGCTCTTCACCTTGATAAATTGGGTGTGAAGTTGACGAAGCTTTCTTCTAAGCAGGCGAAGTACTTGCACATGAGTCCTCAGGGGCCTTTCAAGCCTGAGCACTATCGATACTAATTGACCCGCGCTTTGGGTTTAAAAGGGGGCCTGGGCCTTGCAAAACGCTCAGACAGTCCTCGCGCGAAGGGAGCCTTTTTGGCTCCCTTTTTTTATTTTTTTTAGTCTTCTGATTGCTAGGGTAGGGGTGTCGGGCGCTGCGGAACTCGGT
>JAHRXB010000251.1 GCA_019104905.1 Bdellovibrio sp. | reverse complement strand
CGCGGAAACCTTTCCTTTGCGAACCAGATCTTCGATGTATTTCTCGAAAAGAACCATACCTTGGCTGGATCCCGTTTGCATGGCCGAGGTGATCTGATGCACCTTTCCTTCGCGAATCAGGTTGGAGATGGCTTTGGAGTTTCTCATGATCTCATAAGCCGCCACGCGACCTTGTCCGTCGGCGCGAGAGAAGAGCGTTTGAGCAACGACGCCACGCAAACTTTCCGCGAGCATCGTTCGAATTTGCTGTTGTTGTCCTGCAGGGAAAACGTCAATGATACGATCGATCGTTTTTGCCGCACTGTTGGTGTGAAGTGTGCCGAACACAATGTGTCCTGTTTCTGCAGCTGTTAATGCCAAAGAGATGGTCTCAAGGTCACGCAACTCACCCACAAGCAAGATATCTGGGTCTTCACGAAGGGCGGCCTTCAGAGCATTAGAAAAGCTCTTCGTATGACTTCCCACTTCCCGCTGATTGACGAGGGCTTTGATGTTCGGGTGCACGAACTCGATAGGATCTTCCACCGTGATGATGTGAGCTTCGCGAGTCATGTTAATTTGGTGGATCATGGCAGCAAGAGTCGTTGATTTACCAGAGCCGGTCGGACCGGTCACCAGGATCAATCCACGATCACAGTCGATCATGTCCATAACAGCCGGAGGAAGCCCCAACTCTTGCGCGGTTTTAATTTTTTCCGGAATCACACGCATGACGGCGCCCAAGCCTTTGCGTTGCATAAAGATATTGCAACGGAAGCGCCCTATTCCAGGAAGTGTGTAGGCAAAATCCAACTCCCACTTTTCAACGAAGGCTTTTTTCTGTTTTTCGGAAAGAATTTCGAAGAGCAGACCCTGCACATCTTGATTGGTGAGTTCGCGATAGTTCAATGGCACCATGTTTCCATGGAGACGCAAATAGGGAGGAGCCCCGCTTGTTATATGCAAGTCGGAGGCGCCTTGTTCGACCATGAGTTTAAACAGTTCATCAATTGTTGCCATCGTTCACCCCTAAATGCGCTATTTCCATGATCTTTTCGGTCAGATATGGTTCAATATTAAATACTATTTGCTATGAGTCTTGTTTCTGGACTAATGAACTAAAGGTAAATTCTTTGTTTCGTGAACGTGCGGCTCTGGGAGGAAACTGTGTCAGCTGAAATTCTCATAAATGTAAGACCTCAAGAGACCCGCGTTGCCTATGTTGATGCTGGGATTCTTTCCGATCTTAAAATTGAACGAAAAACATCCCCCACCTTGGTCGGGTCTATTCATCGTGGAACAGTCATTCGGGTTTTGCCCGGAATGCAAGCGGCGTTTGTGGATATTGGTCTAGATAAAGCGGCCTTCTTGTACGTGGGCGATATCCGCGAAGACGTGGACGATAACTTTTTATCTAGCGTAGATCGGGAAGAGCCCTTGGAAATGGAAGGCGATGACGACAAACTTCCGACAACAAGCAATAAAACACCTATTCAAGAGCTTCTAAAAGAAGGCCAGTCCATTCTTGTTCAAGTTGCCAAAGATCCTCTGGGAACCAAAGGAGCTCGTTTGACAACGCACCTTTCGCTGCCGGGCCGTTTCGTGGTGTTTCTGCCCACGGTACGCCATCTGGGAATTTCTCGTCGTATCGAGGACGATACCGAAAGAGAGCGTCTTCGTAAGCTAGTGCAAAAGATCAATCCTTCCGGTGGTGTGATCGTGCGCACGGCGGGTGAGGGAGCCTCTGAAGAGATGTTAAAAGCGGATATCGAATACCTCGACCGCTTGAGCAAAGAGATCTTTAAAAACTATGAAAAGAAAAAAACTCCCGGCAATGTTCACACGGAATTGGATGTGGAGCTACGCGCACTCCGAGATCTAATGAGTGAAGATGTCACGAGCGTTTGGGTTGATAATGTTGAGATTCACAAAAAAGTAGTGAAGTTTGTGTCTCAGTTCATGCCGAAGTATAAACAGAATATCGTACTTTACGAAGAGCAAAAACCGCTCTTTGATCTTTACGATATCGACATTGAAATTTCTCGTTCCATGGAGCGAAAGATTTGGCTGAAGTCGGGCGGATATATTGTCATCGACGAGGCAGAAGCCTTGGTGGTGATAGACGTGAACACCGGAAAATTTGTCGGCAAGAAGGATCTTGAGGACACGATCTTAAAAACCAACTTAGAAGCGGTTCGTGAAATCGCCCATCAACTACGAATTCGCAACTGTGGTGGAATTATCATTATTGATTTCATCGATATGGAAAAAGAATCTCATCGCGAGAAAGTTTTAGAGGCCCTGGCCGAAGAACTCCAACGCGATCGTGCGCGCACGAACATCGTTTCCATGTCACAACTGGGTCTGGTTGAGATGACCAGAAAGCGCATTCGCCCAAGTCTTATTAAAACATTGTGCGAGCCGTGCTCTTACTGTGATGGCAAGGGATACATCAAGCGAAAGTCTACCGTGGCGAATGAAATCTTCCGCGAGTTGGAGCGCGATGCTGATATGCTCATCAATAAGAAAACCAACGTGGTGGTTCACTGCCATAGCGAAGTGGTGGACTGGATTTATGAGGTTGAAGGGGAGAGCCTTGAGAGTATTGAGAAAAAACTGGGTCGCTCAGTCGCGTTTAAAATTGAGCCCAATTATCACATAGAGCAATACGAAATCTTCTTTGTGTAGGGCCGCCCCCGAGACTCTTCCCTCGCGGCAGAGTCTAGTTTCTGCTTTTAGATGAAGCTTTGGTCGCCTCACGCTCTGCACTTGAGGCCGCCTTGTTTTCTTCAACGAATCTCTCGCGTAAAGTCTGGCGTACGATTTCAATCTGCGCCTCAAGAATCACGTTAAATAGAACATCGGCATCAATTTTATAGATTTTAGCCAATTTCTTAAGGGTCGGAATCGGAGGTTGAGATACACCCCTCTCCCAGTTGGAGATGAACTGAGCTGTGTTGTAGCCAAGTTCGTTGGCCACGTCTCTTTGTGATAATCCCTGGGCTTCACGACAGTTTCTTAAGAAATCGCCACATTTATTCATCAAATTCTCCATAAACAAAAATAATTTTTACACCGAATAGGGAGGGCATCAAGAAAAATGCGTTTGTGTTTAGAAATTACGGAGGATTCAAATGGAGCTCAGCTACCGTCTTATTGATATGACAAGTCACCGCACGGACGAAGAAGTGCGTCTGGTAAATACCTGTTTCCAACATTGGTACGATATTTTTAGTAAAGATGTCGAAGCTCGAGGTGCGACTCTCAATGAAGATGAATTCCATAGAGCGAGAGTTCTTGCGGTTCTTCAGTCGGAAGATGCTGTCGTAGGATTTCATCTTTACAGCATATTTGATCTTCGCGAGCTGCCATCAAAAAGGCACAGCTATCTTAAAGGGATTCCGGAAAGCGCTAAAAGCGTAATAGATGAGAGAGGTTCTCGTTCCTTGATGGCCATGGAGTATTTGACAGTTTGTCCTGACTATCGCGCAGAGATGATTGCGGGAGCACGAGCGGCAGAGCTGATTGTGCGCCTAGGCTTAAAAGTTTTGAATTCTTTGGGATTAGACGCCGCCATCGGCGTGGCGAGAGTAGATCGAAAGGTGAACTCCTTGGCGGACAGCATTGGCTGCGAAGAAATCATGCTTATGGAAAAATATAACAATAAATGCAGTCTCATGTACTTTGACAGACGCATTCATGTGGCCAAGGGCAATCCATTTGTGATGAATATGGTCGAAACCTTGTGGAACCAAAGAAATCAGGGCTCACGACAAGATCGCGTTGCGGCCTAGTCTTGTGCTCTATGATAGAATCAGCTTAAATTTTTCCAGCGCAGCGATTCCCACCAGTCCATGTCCTAAGTGGACTGGTGCAAAAAGCTTGATGTCTACGGAGGCGGAATAACGGCGCTCAGAGCATGTCTCCGAGACAATATGCGTGGGAATTTGCGGATTAAATGGTTTGCGCACCTTCCCCGAAAACACCTCAAAGGCGTGGGCCTGAATAGAATCCGTTATCGTCTGGTCTCTGCGGTAAAGCATCCAAAGGGGGACCGAGAACATTTCTTCTGGGGAATAGCTGGAGTAATCAAAGAGCTCCGGATTGAAAAACAAACGCTTGGCATCCGTACTAAATATTTCGACGACGTCCCCGTCCAGGATGCTCTCAACAAAGGACGGATCAATGGAAAGTCCTAAGCGGGAAAAATAGTATCTAAAAAGATCCCGTGTTCTGGTCACTTCGCCGCCCTGAGAAATAAAGTCTCTAATAATGGAGCACCACTGGTTAATGTCGTTGATGGTGGCGAGTTCTTCCTCGGCGGAGGAAAACTGAAAATGCTTTAACTGCGCAGAGGGGTCCATGTAGATGCGCCCGCAGGATTTCAGGACCGACTTGAGGTTGGCACGGGCACTCTCGTAATCGGGAGATGTGCAGGGGGTCATCTGATTTTTATTTAGTTTCAGCTCCATGGCCACAAGCTACCACGGATAAAGAAAGACTCAAGAAAGATCATTTTCTGGGCAGTCCCAAATAATTTTTATCACCCAAATGCCGCCGAAGTAGACTCCTTCCCCTGCCGCAAGGCCGCTTAGATCAAGATTAAGTGCCTGAAAATTATAGCTTTTTTATTGTTTCTGGACCTGCCGGGAATTCTTCAAAATGATTTGCATTTGAGGGGGGCTCAGGCTAACCTCTCTTTCTCCCTTAAAAAGCTGAAAAAAAGAGCATGTAATAGGTTGACAAAGCCTACTGCAAGGTGGCATTTACGATGGGCTTAATTCGGGTAGCTGGAGGTAATACATGTACGCGATTATTCGTACAGGCGGAAAACAGTATAAAGTTCAAGCTGGTGACGTAGTTCAAGTTGATAAGCTTGATCAGAAACTTGGCGCTGAGTTTGATATCAACGAAATTTTGATGGTTGGTGGTGAGTCCACTCATGTTGGTCAACCTCTTGTTAAAGGCGCGAAAGTAACTGTTGTAGTTACAAAACAAGCTAAAACAAGAAAACAAATCGTCTTCAAAAAGAAACGTCGTCAAGGTTACAGAAAGTTTGCGACTCACAAACAAGAGTTCACAGAGCTTTTTGTTAAAGCAATCACTTCTCCTGATGGAAAAGTGGCTAAGACAGACGAATCTGCAAAGGTAGTAGACGTTGCAGCAGTTCGTGCAGAAAAAGCACAAGCTCGCGTAGCCGCTCGTAAAGAGCGCGCAGCGAACAAAGGAACTGCGGAAGTTGTTAAGAAAGCGGCTAAAAAAGTAGCGAAAAAGAAAGTTGCTAAGAAAGCAGTTAAAAAGACTGCGAAAAAAGCAACTAAAACTGGCGCGAAGAAAAAAGCAGCTAAGAAAACTTCCAAGAAAGCTTAACTTTTAATTCTTTAAGAGAGGTTAGTCATGGCAAGTAAAAAAGCCGGTGGTAGTACGAAGAACGGTCGTGATTCACAGAGTAAACGACTTGGTGTGAAAAGATTCGGTGGAGAAAAAGTTCTTCCAGGAACAATCATTGTTCGTCAACGTGGAACAAAATTCCACTTGGGTAACAATGTTAAAATGGGTCGTGACTACACGATCTATTCTGTTATCGAAGGTCTTGTAAAGTTTGAACGTTTCTCTAAAGAGCGTTTCAAAATCAGTGTTTATCCTAAAGCTGTCTAGTCTGCTTTCCGGCGCAGCTGGAAAAGATTGGTAGTTTCGATAAGCACCAAGATTTTTTTTCAATACATAAAAAGGAGCCACTCTTGGCTCCTTTTTTGTTGTATAGACCATCCATGGTCTAAACCCCTTCGGGGCTTCCGCTCAAAAATGCTATAGTGGCGTTCTTGCGTATACGGTGCTGTTATGAAGTTTATCGATGAAGTAAAAATCACTTTAGCCTCTGGTCGCGGCGGACCTGGTTGCGTCAGCTTTCGCCGAGAAGCTCTTTTGCCTCGTGGCGGGCCCGATGGCGGTAATGGTGGAAAAGGTGGAGATGTAATTATCCGCACTTCTCGCCACATCAATTCTCTTGTCGATATTCGTCAGAACAAACGATATGCCGCTCAAAATGGTCAAATGGGAATGGGTCGTCAGAAGTCCGGACAGGACGGAGAAGATCTTATCCTGATTGTTCCCCAAGGAACGGTTTTCCGTAACTTGGAAGGGGAGATCCTTGTCGATATGACAGGAGTTTCCGAATACACTCTGCTTAAGGGTGGCCGCGGCGGTATGGGGAACGAGTTCTTTAAGAACAGTATCAACCAGGCTCCGGACTATGCGCAGCCAGGTGAAGAAGGCCAAGAAATCGAAGTTAAATTAGAGCTTAAATTGATCGCCGACGTGGGAATCATTGGTTTTCCCAACGCGGGAAAATCGACTCTGATCTCTCGGATCTCTGCGGCGCGACCTAAAATTGCGGACTATCCTTTCACAACTCTCACGCCTAATTTGGGTGTTGTTAAAGCCGGGGACTACTCTTCATTTGTGGTGGCCGACATTCCTGGTCTTGTGAAGGGCGCTCATGCGGGCGTGGGCTTGGGCATTCAATTTTTAAAGCACATCGAGCGCACACGTCTTTTTATCCATCTTATCGATGCCTCGGGCTTGTCGGGTCGCGATCCTCTCGATGATTTTAATGATCTGAATTATGAGCTGAAGATGTATGATGAAAACAACCAAGAAAAAGAGGGCTTTTTTCCTTTGGCGACGCGCCCTCAATTTGTTGTTCTCAATAAGATCGATACTTTAGGCGAAAACCAACTTATTAAACTAAAGAACAAATTCAAAGAAGTGACGGGCTCTGAGCCCTATGCGATTTCTGCTGTGACAGGTAAGAATATCAAAGAATTCATCCAAGAACTCGCACGTCAGATTTTGAAAGAGGAAGAATAATGAAAATAGGAATTTTTGGAGGCAGCTTCAATCCTCCACACATGGGACATCTTAACGCTATTCAGACGGTTGCAAAAAAGGCCGGTCTTGGAAAAGTTCACGTTGTGCCTGCGGCGCAAAACCCACTTAAAACTCCTGTTGAGGGGCCGACAACGGAGCAGCGTCTTGAGCTAACTCGTTTGGCGTTTGAGCAATATGGCGACATGTATTTTGTCGACGATCAAGAAATCAAGCGCGGCGGAATGAGTTACACTATTGATACGGTCATGAATCTGCGTAAGACCTATGAGGCCTCTGATTTGTATCTTGTTGTCGGAGCTGACAAATTTGAAGAGTTGGCGCAATGGAAGGATTATCAAAAGCTTCTGGCTGAAACAAATCTCATTGTGACCACTCGCCCTGGCTATGAAACTCCAGAGTCTTTGGAAGAGATGCCCGGATATCTGAAGCCGTATGTTTCCGATTTTGACTTCAACTTTATTGAGCTGAACACGGGTCGCAACATCCAATTCATCACTTTGCGTGACATCGAGATTTCTTCTAGTGAAGTTCGTAAGTGGCTTCGTACGGGAAAGCCGGTTGAGAAATATCTTCCTCTGGCGGTTGAGTCCTACATTAAAGAGCACAAGTTATACAGAAACTTGGGCGATCGTATTGGTGACTATAAGAAGTTCACCGAGTTCTGTGCGAATGTTCTCTTCTCTAAAAAAGGGATTAATGTTCGTGCTTATGATTTGACGGCAAGTTCGGCTCCCAGTGAATACACTTTGATTGCATCGGGAACATCAACCCGTCATGCGGCGGCGATGGCTGAAAATATCGTTACAGCGGTAAAAGAAGAATACAATCTGCACCCACAAAGTGTAGAGGGCATCGACGAGGGTCGCTGGGTTCTTGTGGACTACGGCTCTTTGATCATTCACATCTTCTATGATTTTGTTCGTCAGGAATACAGTCTTGAAAATCTTTGGAGAGAAGGTAAGGACCTAGGCTTCAAAGACCCATACGTAGGAAAGCCTGAGGCGCAGTAATCATGAAATTCATTTTGTACAATCTCGCCACTGCGAAAGAGGCGTGGGCTGATGAAGTGAGCGAGTTGTACAAAAAGAAAATCTCTTTTTTTGTTCCCTTTGAAATCCAATCTTTAAAAGCAAAGAAGTCGGCTCGCGAAGATGCCGACTTTAAGCGTAACGAAGAGTCCGAACTCATTCTTAAAAATCTGAATAGCGATGACTATGTCGTTCTCTTTGACGAGCGCGGCTCTTCTTTTGATTCTATTCAGTTTTCAAAAAAGGTTGAGAATATTTTAGGAAGTTCTAAAAAACGGGCGATCTTTATTATTGGCGGCGCCTTTGGGGTTAATGAAGAGGTTCGTCGTCGCGCGGATTTAAAGGTGGCTTTGTCGCCCATGGTGATGAATCACCTGATGGCCCAAGCGATGAGTTTAGAGCAAATCTATCGGGCCTTTACGATCATTAAAAAAATACCGTATCACAATATTTAGATCTTAGTCTTTTAGCCAAGGCGGATTGTTGCCAAGCTCCTGTTCGGGATTGCGTTTGAGCTCGAGAATTCGGTTCCACTCGTCTTTTAAGAAAGATTTCTGCTCCCACACGGCGTCCTCTTGGGAAATGGCTCGTGGCTGATAGCAGTCTGCCGCGGGATCAAAAGTGCCATGTGAACAAATTGAATATTGAACGAAGGTTTGGTTTCCACCGACAAGGTTGTGCCATTCCGACATAGTCAAAGGTCTCTTGGGCTCAAGGGCCGGATCAAAAACATAAGCGACATCGCCAACACGATAGGAAACGGCGACGTGATACCACCATTGCACGGACCCCGTGGGAGAGTTTTTAGAGGCGGCAGAGAGATTGCCAAAAACAAAGACCTTTTTAGGCTCCGGAAAGTGGTGATTTAGAAGTTCGAATTTAGCAACCTCAGCACGGGCATAGCAGCCGTCGTCAGGATACATCCACGTGATGCGACGAGGGAAGTTGGCATTCTCAGTGGCAAGAAAGCGGGTATCACGAATATAGAAAAATTGATTTTCAAGATCGGCCAGTGAGCCGACATCAGGGATTTCATTCAGGTCTAAGTTTTTAAGGGGTTTTTTGGCTCTTTCCGCAGAAACATAACGACCCGCTGTTTCGATTTTCCCAAGAGCCGGAAAAGGAACGCCGAGGTTATGAATAAAAAAATGGCGGTCGCGAGCGGCCTCATAACTTTCGTTATAAAGACGATGAGCCGAAAGGCCTCTGGTGGAGGCCATGGTGACCAGTGAAAAACTTAAAGAAAGAATGAGCGCGAAAAAGAACTTCATAAATCCCTCGAGGCTTCATTTCTAGGCTTCCCTTTGGGGGCTGTCAAAGATTTTGCAGGAAAACTCCGTTATGAAATTGATATCGAATTTATTTACAAAACATTGTTCATGCTGTCTGAACTGCGGATCCCTGTGGAGCGGGGAGGGGCTGTTGTGTCACCCTTGTCTTCAGACCCTTCATCGACTCAGAGTCACAGATCCCATGACCGTCTCCGCCCTGCCAGTTCAGGCTTTGTACAGGTGGCATCCAGGTCAAAGTGATATGCTGTCGCGCTTAGTTCTGGCCCTGAAGGGCGGGAATCAGCGAGACGCCTGGAGGTTCTACGCGCGAGAACTCAGTCCGAGACTGGCTTTAACACTGTCGCCAAAGCAGCGTCTGTGTATCGTGCCGGCACCTTCAAGCAGGCCTCAAGCGAAGGACCACGCCTTTCTGTGGGGTGAGGCCCTGGCAGACTCTTTAGGTGCCCATTTTGAACCGATACTTAAGAAAACCCAATCTCATCACCAGCGAGGAGCTGATCGTGGGGAGCGTGCTCTGCTGGAGATGGAGACTGTTGAAAATTATACAGGGAGTGTGGACTTCTCGACGAAAACCCGCTGGATTCTCGCTGACGACATCGTGACAACGGGAGCGACCGCAAGGGCGGCATTCCAGGCTCTTGGAAGTCCTCCTCACTTTGAGGTCTGGGCTCTGGCCCAGAGGAGCCTCTCTTGCGGAGCGTCCAGGGATCTGCTATAAAACGCGGATGTTTCAAAAACTAAGTATCTTGTTTTTCGTAGTGGTGTTTTCGATGGGCACTCATGCGGCCACGGTCGAAATGAGCGCTCTTCAAAAAGTTGCAAAAAAGTACCGCGCTGCCAAGCTTGTGGAAATGAGCGTGGAAAAGTCGGTGAAGTCTGAGCTTCTTGGAAAAGAGACGAAGTATAGCGGCAAAATCTATCTGGGAAATGGAAAGTTTCGTTGGGAGAATACAACTCCCGAAAAGACACTTCTTGTTTTCGACGGCACCACAATCTGGAGTGAACAGACTCCGCCCAAAGAGTTTGGTGGCCCTGTACAAGTGGCTAAAGGCAAGGTGGATAAAAAGAATCGCTCGCATGTTTTGATTTCCTCTCTTTTGGGAGCCGATCTTTCGAAGAACTTCAAGGTTGTCAACGAGCGAACTGTGGGCGGTCTTCTTAAGTTAGAGGTTGAGCCTCTTTACGACGATCTTTCCGTGAAATCTTTGAGTGTGGTGTTGGATCCTGATGCGAACACGATGAAAGAGATTTCTTATAAAGACGACATTGGAAATCTCACAACGATGAGTTTTTCAGATGTGAAATTCCTAAAAAAAGAAAAAAAGAGTTTATTTAAATATCAACCACCCAAAGGTGCACAGGTAACAGATCTATGAAGCAAGAGACTACTGAAAATAAAAAGGTTCATTTTATCTCTTTGGGATGTCCCAAAAATTTGGTGGACAGTGAGATCATGGCCGGAACTTTGATGAAGGACGGTTATCAGGTTGTCGGTGAGGCGGAAGAAGCTGATACGGTCATTGTCAATACCTGTGGATTTATTGAAGACTCTAAGAAGGAATCCATCCAGCGCATTCTGGATATGAGTGATCTTAAGCAAGATGGGAAAATTAAGAAGGTTGTCGTCGCCGGGTGTTTAACTCAGCGCTATAAGGACGAGCTTGTCGAAGGCCTTCCCGAGGCGGACCTCTTTGTCGGATCTGGCGAGTTTCAGAATATCTCAAAAATTTTGAAGAACTCAGACGCGGGCGACACCAAGAAGACTTTCTTTAATCTTCCGACCTATTTGCAGGAAGAGGCAACTCCACGCGTGAACTCGCAGCCAGGACATCGCGCTTACCTTAAAATTTCTGAAGGGTGCATGAAAAGGTGTGCTTTCTGCGCGATTCCTCTGATTCGTGGAAACCTACAGTCTCGTTCCATTGACGCCATCGTCGCGGAAGCCCGTCTTTTGGTGGCCGGTGGAGTTAAAGAATTGATTATTATCAGTCATGACTTCACAGACTACGGATGGGATCTTCGTCGTAAAGATCCAACGCGCAAGGAAAGCCCTGTAGAGCTTCTGAAGGCGCTCGATCAGGTTGAGGGTTTGCAGTGGATTCGTCTGATGTATCTATATCCAGATGGAATCACTCAAGAGATGGTTCAGGTTATTAAGAACAGTAAAAAAATCGTGAAATATTTCGACATGCCTTTGCAGCACATCAATGACGATGTTCTAAAAAGCATGAACCGCAAAATGACTCGCGATGAAATTGAAACTGCGTTGATGAACATTCGCGAGCACATCCCCGAGGCGGTGATTCGTACTCAATTTATCGTGGGATTCCCCGGCGAGACGGCAGAACAATTTGAAGAGCTTTTGCAATTTATCTCAGATCAACAATTTGATCGCGTGGGCTGCTTTAAATATTCTCCAGAAGAAAATACGCCTGGTGGAAAAATGGAAGCGCAGATTGATGAAGAGACAAAACAATACCGTCACGATGCTGTGATGGAAATTCAACAAAATATTTCTCGTGAAAAACATCGCGACTTTATTGGAAAAACAATTGAAGTTATCGTGGAAGGCTTCAGCGAAGAAACAGACTTGTTGTTGCAAGGTCGTTTCTGGGGTCAGGCTCCAGACATCGACGGTGTTGTTTTGATCAACGATGGCGAAGCTAAGGTCGGCGATATGGTTAAGGTCCACATTACCGATAGTTTGGAATACGATCTCGTGGGTGAGATCGTATCTGAAAATTAGAACGTACAGGTTTCGGAAGCTTCTTCGAACTTACCGACCCATTGAGAATTTTTCTGATTTCTTAATATTGTGGTGGCTCTTCTAAAGGCCACCGCATTTTTTTTGTCGTATTTGCAGGCGTTTTTATAGGCCAGCAAAGAAAGTTCGAATTTACGAATCTCAAACGACGAAGTTGCAAGTCCCAACCAAGAACGAGCGGCTTGAGCGTCGGCCTCTGTTCCCTTTTTGTATAGTTTCATGGCTTCTACATAGTTCTTTTGATCCTCTAGAAGCTTTCCATAATGATATTGCGCTAACTCAGATTGGGGAAAATCTTGAGAGGCCTTCTTTAACGTATTAAGAGCGGTTTTATCTTCGCCGATGGCCTTATAGCAGACACCCAGGTAGACATAAGCATCAGCCACTTTGGGGTCTTTGGCGATCGCATCTTTGCACATCTGAATGGCGGGTTCATAAGTTCCGTCCATCGTGTTGATCTCACAAAGCCGTCTTAGATATTGAGGTCTCGCCCCAATGTTTTGGACCATGTCTTGAAAAAGAATGCGCAATTCATAGAGGTTTGGCGGAACACGCTTCTCATAAAGAGCGATAAGACCATCATAGGCGGGTTCATATTTCGGATTGAGTTCTACCGCTTTTTTGTAATCTTCCATGGCGTCCTTGTTCTTTCTTAAAAGGACATGGGCATTTCCCATCAAGCTGTAGGACTCAAAATCCTTGTCGTTCTTACCCAGAATAACATTCAAGGCGCGAATCATTTCGCTGGGCTCTTGGCGTTTTTCATGAGCTCGGGCCAACAAGAGAAGACTTTTGCGATCAATTTTATCGACGTGTTTCCACAGCAATAAAGTGACTTTTTCGTACTGCTCTTTTTTATAGAGCTCTTCGGCCAGTTGCCCAATCAGCGCCACATTCTTGGGACCTGTGCGGATTTCCTTTTTTAGGCGTTCAATCTTTTCATCGCTGGTCTCAGTCGATGCCGGTGGTGGCGTGGCCGCTGTCGGTGCGGGGGCCGCGGGCTTTGAGGCTTTTTTGCTGTCAGGTGTGGAGTTGTTAACCTCCTCTTCGAACAGGGAGAACTCGTCCTTTTCCTGACCCAAAGTCTGGGCCGATGTCGGCTCGGTGACCAATAATGAGACAAAAGCCAAGAAGAGGATAAATAGGAAGCGATTGAAATTCAGTCCATTCATCATATGTTGTAGTATGACCTAAATGCTATCGCGAGTGAAGAAAACTCAATTTACTTCTAGACTAGAGACTGCGGGTGGGCTGAATAATCGTGGCCAGGCCATGGTTGAATACGTCTTGATGCTGATTATTTCAGTTTCGCTTGTTTTGGCTTTGATGACTCAAGTTTTTAAACCCTTCGGGGAATTCGTAAATAATTACATGGGTAAGTATGTGGGCTGTTTATTAGAGTATGGGGAGTTGCCCTCCTTAGGCTCCAGTGAGCCCTCGGCCGCAGATGAAGACTCTGAATGCGATAAGAAGTTTGATCCAGCCTCCATGGCAGGCGGACGACCTCCAACAAGCACCGGTCAAAATGGAGACGGCACGGGCCAGTCCAACTCACAAAAAAGCAGTTCTGGGGACTCTGGCGGGGGATCTTCTGGCGGAAGCTCCTCGTCCTCCTATGCGGGCTCGGCTTCGCGAGGCGGGGGCCGCAACATGATGAGTCGTCGCCGACCCTCGACGGGCATTGAGGGAGGCGATCAGGCTGGGAGCGGCAAGGTTGTCGAGATTGCGTTAGACAACGGTGGCAATGGGGGCTTTTTTAGGGCCAGCAACGGGGCGAGATATCTGGGTCAAGGCAGAAAGACGTCTTCGGTTGCCATCTCTGGATTGACAGATGCTGAGCGCAAAAAGCTGGAAAAAAAAGCAGAGGGCTCGGGACGAGTGCTGGTTACGGGTGAGAGCTTAACCCCCCCACCTAAAAAAACAACCGTAAAGAAACCGGAGCCCAAGGCCGAAGTCAAAGAGGACGAACCTCTGACGGTTGGAAATTTTATACGTTACTTATTTATTGCCGCGTTGGTCATCGCTCTGGTGATTTTCATTGGCGGTCAAGCCCTGCAAATGTCTAAGAGTTTTGAAAAATAATCTGCATCGCGTTTAAAAATTCTTCATAGAAATTCTTAAGTTGTCTGTCATCGCGTTAATTTCTTGAAACACTTCAGTCTTTAATAGATACAGCCTCATCAGACATGCGGATGGGGGAAGTTCAGTTGGAAAATGTGGTTGAGATCAATCGCAAAAAGTTTTTTACGTTGCAAGAGGCGCGTCAACTCCTTCCGTTGATCTATCGTATGACCGAGGACTCAAGCCGCGAAGTCAAAGCTCATCTGAATCGTATCGATGCTTATTCCGACAAAGCGCACCCCTCCGTGGCGGCCATCGAGGAGCAGATTAATGCCATCATCGATCGCTGGCAGGTGAAGATTGAAAAGTTAGGGGCTGAGCCGAAGGGCCTATGGATGGCCGATTTTGATAACGGTGATGGTTACTTCTGCTGGAAGTTTCCCGAAGTTGAAATTAATCATTGGCATGGCTACCAAGATGGCTTTTCTGGGCGTATATTAATTGAATGAGAATTGCGTTAGCCCAAATTAATCCGACTCTTGCCGACTTTGAATTCAATCAAGAAAAAATAGTTTCCTTTATTCAACAAGCTCAACAGCGAAAATGCGACCTTGTCGTATTCCCTGAGTGCTCTTTGTTTGGATACCATCCGTTTGATCTTTTAGAAAGATCAAAGCTTGTTGAAAAGCAAGAAGCGGAATTTAAGAAGATCATTAAAAAAATTCCTCCGGGCTTAGGGGTGATCTTTGGGCTCATCACAAAAAATCCCAACAAAAAAGGCCGACCTTATTTCAATAGCGCGGTCTTTTTGGCTAAGGGGCAAAAACCTCGTTTCTTTCACAAACAGCTTTTGCCGACGGGTGATGTTTTTGATGAGGCTCGTTTCATAGAACCAGGCGACTTCTCAAAAAATTATTTTCAGTGGAAAGGGAAGAAGTTCTTCCTGACCATCTGTGAGGATATCTGGGCGTGGGAAGATAAAAAAGGTCACTCTGCTTATGCCGAGAACCCCCTTGCGAAAGTAAAAAAGCAAAAGATTGATATGGTCATCAACCTTAGTGCCTCGCCGTACTTCGTGGGCAAAATGGCGAAACGAGAATACGTAACGACGAAAACGGCGGCATACTTTAAGGCCCCGATCATGTATGTGAATTTAGTTGGGGCCCAGGATGAAATCGTTTTCGATGGGGGCAGTTTTGTTCTCGATAAAAAGGGAAAGAAGATTTTAAGCTGCCATCAGTTTGAAGAGGACATCAACGTTATTGATATAGACACTTGGGAAGTTTGGAATAAAACTCCCAAACTTTCCGCCACAGAGGAATTACGAAGAGCCTTGGTGTTGGGAATTCAAGACTTCTGTAAAAAAACGGGTTTAAAAAAGATTCATTTGGGATTAAGCGGCGGAATTGATTCCGCTGTTGTTGCTGCATTGGCTGTTGATGCTGTGGGGCCAGGCCAGGTGATGACTTTTGGGCTGCCGGGGCCGTTCAATGCTCCGCAAAGCCTCCGTTTAGCGCAAGAGTTGGCGAAAAATCTTGGCGTAGGCTTTCAAGTTGTCGACATCAAATCGATGTATGAGGGAGTTTTAAAATCTCTTGAACAGGGTTTGGGTATATCGGGCTTTGGAGTTGTTCACGAAAACCTTCAGGCTCGTCTGCGTGGCATGACCCTGATGGCCTATTCGAATAAAGAAAACAGTCTTCTTCTTACAACCAGTAATAAGAGCGAGTATGCAGCTGGCTATTCAACTTTGTATGGAGACATGTGCGGCGGGTTGGCTCCGCTTGGTGATCTTACCAAGGGGCAAGTCTATGAGCTGGCTCGCTATTATAATCAACAGGGCGAGGTCATTCCTGTGGAGATCATTGATCGTGCCCCGTCGGCAGAGCTTCGCCCGAATCAAAAAGATCAAGACACATTGCCACCTTATGAAGACTTGGATAAATCAGTGAGCTATTTGGTGGAAAGGTCGGGGGTTGCAAAGACAGCGACGGATAAGTGGTTGCTTCCCGTATTGATGCGCACTGAATTTAAAAGATGGCAAGCGCCACCTGTCGTGAAGGTGTCACAGCACTCTTTTGGGCGAGGAAGACGTTACCCCATCGCTCATAAAGCGAAGGAATAGAGGGGGCTTAGAGAAGCCCTCCAAAGAGGTCCATTTGTTTTGGTTGTCTTACGATTTGTGGAAAGCGAAGTTCGGGCTTTCCGGTAAGTGCGACCAGATTTCCTATTTGAGGAGCCTGTCCACCGATAGAGATTCTTTTCACCATTTGGTGGAAAAGATGTCCACAATAAGAAGCATCTTCCTCAGCGCGGTGAAAGTCTGTTGTTGGAATTTTTAAATGTTGAACCAAAGTTCCCAATTTATAGTTCGGAAGACCTGGGAAAACCTTACGTGCAATTGGAAGTGTATCGAGAATAAGCCCTTTCGGAGCCACTGTTTCATATTTTTTGATATCAGCAGTTAAAAACTGGGCGTCAAAGGGAGCATTGTGGGCCACCAAAATATCATCGCCGCAAAATTCCGCCAAAGAAGGCAGAAGACTCTCGATAAGAGGCTTCCCTTTAACCATGTCATCAGAAATTCCGTTCACTGCAGAGGCACCGGGAGGAATGGGACGTTGAGGATCAACAAGCGTGGCAAAAATGGCTTCAGGTTGGCCATCAATGAAGCGCACGGCTCCAATTTCAACGATTTGGTCAACGCCTGGTACAGTTCCGGTGGTCTCTAAGTCAAATGCTATGAATCTCATAAAAATATTGATACAAAATGCAGGAGGGTGTTTCAACTAAAGAGTGACCTTTTGAAGGAGTTCCTCAGCGTGAATCCTAAGTCTGGAATATATATAAACTTTTTACCCGATCACCCCCGTGTCCCAGTGAGTCAAAAAGATCAATCCGTCTTAGATGTGGCTTTGCGCGCGGGCATTGAGATTAATCACACCTGTGGAGGCCATGGAACCTGTGGAACTTGCCTGGTCCAAGTGGTGGAAGGCCTTGAGAGGCTGGAGCCACGAAATGAAATCGAATCAGAGATGGCCGAGGATCGGGGCTTCCGCAATGAAGAGCGCTTGGCTTGTCAAACCTGCCCTGTCGCGGGATTGTCTGTGCAAATTAGAAATCCTTAGGGCTTTACAAAAAATGGATTGGTGTAGATCCAGGTAATCCATTTTTTAGCATCAGGAAGCGGCAGCATGGGGCTGACTCTGACTTGGATGCGATAGGCGCCAGGTTCCGAGATAGGAAAAACGACTTCGGGATCATTGATTTTAGCTATGGCTTCTCCATTGCGATAAATAACAATTTCAAAAAAGTCTTTAGGTTTTGAGGGAAGACTGATTTTCAATGACATGTTCTTAGTCAGCTTCACCTCAGAGCCCATCAAATGGGATTTATTTTCT
>JAHRXB010000242.1 GCA_019104905.1 Bdellovibrio sp. | reverse complement strand
AATGGGCAAAGCCCCCGACAATCCAGATGGCCCCGAGGAGATTCAAAAAGTTCACTTCTTGGATCTGGGACTTGTTGAAAGCTTTTTTGAATTCTATCAATACTATTACTTCAAAGGCGGTCGCTCGGAACTTCTTAAGGTTGACGAGCTTTGCCAGCAAATGCTGGACGCTCTTTTAAAACTCTCTGAAACAGAGCAACCCGATCGTTTTGGTCTGGTCAGCGTTGATTTCGCTAAATTCAGCGAATACTGCAAAAACGAAATCGGCATTAATCTAAATAACGATCATTTCAACCGCCTTGAAGGCAAAGGTGTCTTCATGAAGCGAAAGAATGGCGGCACCGGCGTTCTTTTGCAGTTTGAAGTCAAAGAGTTCCGTTCGATCTACCAAAGCTGGAAGATGCTTCGTGAAATTGAAAAATGGAACGAAAAAGGCTTTGTCGATATGGATGAAAAAGAAGAAAAGCCTAAAAAGAAAACCGCCGGTGGTCCGGCCTGCCCTGCGTGCAGCGTCGAGGTCCAAGCGGGAGCTAAATTCTGCCACGAATGTGGTCACAAAATAACCATGGCGGCCTAAGATGAGCGAAGCCTTAGTTATCTTTAAAGCCATCCCCCAAGATGTGGAAAAGCAGCTTCTTCTGCAAAAGCTCTTGGCCAAAAATGAAACGATTTATCTGCGCGACAAGTTTGATCGTCAGATTCCTCTTTCTGCCGTGAGCATCAATTCGAACTTTCAGATCAAATGCACCTCCCCCGAAAAGGGCTCTATGAATGTGCAGGAAAACAGCACATTTACTGCGAGCTTTTCGCTGCAAGGAGAAAGATACATTTTCGATACTCAACCCGTGGTCGGAAGTAGTTACGTAACTTTGCCAGTGCTTAATCTTTTTCACCTGCAACGACGTCGCAATTACCGCTATATATTGCCTCAAGATTACTCCGCCGAGTTTGTCATCAACTATCTGAATCAAACTATCTGCGCTCATACCTGCCGTTTGCTGGATCTCAGCACTGAAGGTTGCGCGGTAGAAATTTCTCAGGAGAATGCCAACTTGAACCTTGAGGACTTGGTTCAAGCTGAAATCTTTTTGGGAGATCGAAATCCCATTATTGTTCAAGGCGTGATTAAAAACATTCGCGCTAAGGACGACGCTTGGTTGGTTCTGGGAGTGGAATTCAATCATCTGGCCAATGCCAGTGAGGAATCCATTATCAACTCTTTGACTGATTTACAGCGTGATATCTACCTTCGAAAAGCGGGCTAAGCCCGCTTTATCCCCGCAGCTCGAACTATCTTGATGGATAATATAACTTATTATCCCACATTCCTTCGTTGAAATACTGTATAGTGGCTTTGAGCTTTTCAGTCAATTCTTGCTTGCGTGCATTCTGATCTGACGAGGCTCGATCTTCTTTGATCTCGTTTTCCCCTTCACGATCCTCATTGGCAAACATCTGAGGTTCGGTATGGCCCGGAGACCAGCGCACATAGTAGTCCTTGGCAAACAGAATGTAACGACCGTCAATAAAGTTGACCGCCGCTTTATCCCCGTCAATGAATAAAGAGCTGCCCAAATAGTTTTTGTCTTTTTCGGGAATCCCTAGGAAATCCAAAATTGTCGGCAGCACATCCACCTGCTGCACCACTTTGGTCACATCGGTTTTCGGGAACTGATAAGAGGGGTGATACAAGAAAAGAGGAATCCGATAGCTCCCCATATCGTTTTCCCACTCTGAACGATAGTGCATAGCCGCGTGGTCGGCCGTCACGACAAACAAAGTGTCTTTAAACCACGGCTTTTTTTCAGCCTCTTCAAAGAACTTCTTCAGTGCAAAATCGGTATACGAAATGGTCTTCAGGATTTCAATCGGCCCTTCGGGAAACATTTCTTTGTATTGAGGTGGGATCTTATACGGCTGATGCGACGACAGAGTAAATACCGACGTCATAAAGGGCTGCGGCATCGTATCCACTTGCCCGATCATCCACTGCAAGAAAGGTTCATCCCAAATCCCCCAAACGCCGTCATCGTCTGCGGAATTGCCATACTCTCGAGAACCAAAGTATTTTTCCATCCCCGCACTTTGCATGAATGAATCAAAATACATCGTGCCGTTATGCCCGCCATGGAAGAAGCTCGTCGCATAACCGTGAGGCGCCACCAAGGTTCCCAACCCCAAGAAATAATTGGCCGTGAAGTGCGACGAAATAAACGGTTCATTCATCAAAGCCGGGATCCCAGCGACGATGGCCCCGACCCCTTCGATAGAACGGCGCCCGTTGGCGTAGGCATTTTTAAAAACCAAGGACTTCGACATCAAAGAATCTAAGAAAGGAGTATAAGTCTTGCCATTGACAGGCCCGATGTATTCCTCACCGAAGCTTTCAAGAATGATCAAAACGACATTCTGGGGTTTGGCAGGACGATGGCCCTCTAGAGATGAGCCCCCTAAGGAGCCGTTGAGATGTTTCAGCATCTCTTCTTTACTCGCGAAGTACTTTTCCTGCTTTAAGGTTTCAGCTCCATAACTTTTAATGAAGGTAAAAGTGGAGTTCAAAACCAGATTGTTCAGCAATGGGGCCGAAAACACATTGGCATTCACGAAGCTGATGGGCTTTCCCTGCAAGCCTCCACGAATTCCAATCACCGCAATCACCAAGGCGACAAAACACAAGAAGACGTGGGACAGCCACAACTTCACACTGCCCTTTGCGGCCTCGCCTGGCCAAACTAAATCGTCAGCACTTTTTTGCATCAAGCGGCGGACACTCCAGACGAAAAACATCACAATCAAACTGTTGATCAAAAAAAGCAGCCAATAGCTGCTGACGAAGTTCCAAACTTTTCCCGGAACCTCATTGACGACAAAAAGGCTGTCGTAAGAAAAACGACGACCGACGAAATTGATAAACTCGACATCGACTAAATTCAGAATAAGAAAAGGCAGTTGCAGAATACAAAAAAGAACCCAGGTTAACGAGGACCAATAGACATTCCAACTTTTGGGCCAAGGAACAAACGCTAATAATAATAGCGGAGCTGCCACACTCAAGGCCGCGGCCATATCAAAGCGCAGGCCGACAATAAAGGACCACAAAATATCCAAAGTGGGTTTGTTCTTAAAAAGCCCCCAATTCCATAGCAGGAACTCGACCCGCGCGAAGAAATAGAAAAGCACGGCCAATAAGACCAGAGAAAATATCTTAATTAAGCGATGGGAAGGTCCAAACATGAGGCCATTCTACGTCGACTAGTCGCATCATTCAAGTCGTGGACTTAGCGTTATGCCTCTGTTAATTTCCCGTCTTATGACACCAGAACAAATGATCGAACGTTTAGAGAAGCATTATCCTGATTGCAAGGTGGAAGTTTACGACCTCACTGGCACCCAGGATCATTATGAAGTATTTGTGGAAAGCCCTGTTTTTGCGGGAATGACTCGCATTCAACAGCACCAGCATGTAATGGCCTGCTTTGGTCCAGAATTAAAAACAGGCGAGGTTCATGCCCTCTCAATCAAGACTAAGCTTAAATAAGAAAAAGGAAATTAAATCATGGCAACAGCTCACGAAAGAATTAGCAGTCTTTTGGATCAACATAAAATCGTTCTTTTCATGAAAGGAACGCAACAATTCCCTATGTGCGGTTTTTCCGCTCGTGCTTGTGCAATTTTGCAAGACATGGGAGTCCCTTTCCACGACGTGAATGTTTTGGAAGATGAAGAAATCCGTCAAGGGATTAAAGATTTCGGCAACTGGCCGACCATTCCGCAACTTTACATCAACAAACAGTTGGTGGGCGGAAGCGATATCATGATGGAAATGTATCAATCCGGTGAACTTCAAGAGCTTTTGAAGTAACATGAGATGTAATGTCGCCCTGTGGGATCGCATCTTGAGATTCATTTTTGGCGTAGGACTGACCGCTTACGCCATCGCGGGCGGCCCTTTTTGGGCCTATTTCGGCCTTTATGGTCTGATCACAGCCGCTTGGGGCTTGTGTCCTCTTTACGCCTTCTTTAGAATAAAGACCTTAAGGGGTCACTATCGACCTCTCCCTGACGAAGAATAGGATTGTTAAAATATGTCCATGCTCCTCGAACTTGAAAGTTTTTTAAAAAAAGACCAAATCAAAGCCGACGAGGAGAGTCTCAAATACTGGGGCAAGGATTGGACAACCTATTTTGATGTTAAAGCAGCCGCCATTGTTTTTCCCCGCAGCATAGATGACGTTGTAGCCCTCGTGAAATGGGCCCGCAAAAGCAACATCGCCTTGATTCCTTCTGGGGGTCGCACGGGTCTTTCTGGTTCTGCTGTCGCCACTCAAGGTGAAGTGGTCGTATCTTTTGATCAAATGAATAAAATCAAAGATTTCAGCCCCGTAGATCAAACCGTCGTGATTGAAGCCGGTGTTGTCACTGAAACTTTGCAAGAGTTTGCTCACGCCAATCAGCTTTTTTATCCCGTGGATTTCGCAGCCGCTGGTTCCGCACAGATGGGTGGCACCATCGCCACCAACGCTGGTGGGATTAAAGTCGTTCGTTATGGTCTGACGCGTGACTGGGTCGCGGGATTGAAAGTTGTCACCGGGACCGGTGAGGTGCTAGAGCTGAATAACGGTCTGGTCAAAAATGCCACGGGTTACGATCTTCGCCATTTGTTTGTCGGTTCGGAAGGAACTTTAGGGTTTATTGTGGAAGCGACAATGAAGCTTGCACCTCAACCGCCGCCGATGAAAGTTTTAGTCATGGCCGTGAGTGGTCTTGATGCTGTGATGAAAATCTTTGCCCAGTTTAAAACTAAAACAGGTCTGGTTGCGTTTGAGATGTTCTCAGATAAAGCTCTCAAAAAAGTTTTAGAGAACACCGGCCTTCCCGCTCCTCTTGAAACCACAGCACCTTTTTACGTTCTCGCGGAAGTGGAAACTCGCAACGAACAAGAAGAAGAAAAAGCTCTGGAAGTTTTTAGTCATTGCATGGAAGAGTCTTGGGTGATTGATGGCGTCCTTAGTCAGTCCGAGGTGCAAGCCGCGACCTTCTGGCGCTATCGTGAAGACATCTCTGAATCTTTAGCTAAATATTCTCCTTACAAAAACGACATTGCCGTGACGATCTCTAAAGTTCCTCCCTTCATGGAAGATCTAGATAAGGTTTTGTCACAAGCCTATCCCACATGGGAAGTCGTGTGGTTCGGCCATATCGGCGACGGCAACTTGCACATCAATATTCTGCGCCCTGCGGGTATGAGCAAAGAAGAGTTCGTCAAAGAATGTCGTCAAGTCGACGTTCTGGTTTTTGAAGCTGTCAAAAAATACAAAGGATCCATCTCTGCCGAACACGGGGTGGGACTCACGAAGCGTTCATTCCTCAACTACACACGCTCAGAAGCTGAAATTGAACTCATGCGCGGGATCAAAAAACTTTTCGACCCCGACAACATCCTCAACCCCGGAAAAGTCCTCTGAGGGGCGGCCTTACCTTTTGCCTGCTAGTAAACGACGCGAGTGCGGATTGATCGCGTGAGTTTTCCAATGTCCTGGGCCAAGGACGGTGCTTGGTCTGAGTGTAAATCCATGACCAGATAACCAATTTTTTCATCAGTTGAAAGGTACTGACCTTCGATATTGGCTCCTGCTTTTGAGATCAAACCGTTGATTTCCCCAAGAACGCCGGGCTCGTTTTTGTGCACATTCAAGATGCGCGAAGTGCCCTGCTTCACCGGCAGATCCACATTCGGAAAGTTTACAGCCCCGGAAGAAGAACCAATTTTCAAATAACGACGGAAGCTTTCCGCCACTTCCATTCCGATGGCATATTGCGCTTCTTCGGTACTGCCCCCAATATGCGGAGTCAGAATCACATTCGAAATTCCCTGCAAGGGAGATTTAAATTTTTCTTTATTGGAAGCTGGCTCTTCGGGGAAAACATCAATCGCACAACCCGCGATATGTTTTGATTGCAACGCCTCGACAAGCGCATCGATCTGCACCACCGTCCCGCGACTGGCGTTAATCAGATAACTGCCCTTTTTCATGGCTTTGAGTTCTTTTGTCCCGATCATGTCTTTGGTTTCTGGCGTCTCTGGAACGTGTAAAGTCACAAAATCAGAAACTTTAAGAAGCTCTTCCAAAGAGGACTTCGCCATGGCATTTCCCAAAGGCAGCTTTTTGACAACATCATAAAAAACAACCTTAAGCCCCATCGCCTCGGCAAGAACGCTGACCTGACTTCCAATGTGGCCATATCCAACAATCCCTAAGGTCTTTCCACGCACCTCACGTGAACCTTCTGCGGACTTCACCCACTCACCGACATGAGCCTTGGTGTTTCGATCCCCCAGTTGCCGTGACAACGAAATCATTTCAGCAATGACAAGTTCTGCAACCGATCGAGTGTTGGAGTGGGGAGCATTAAAAACAGGAACCCCCATCTCACGCGCAGTCAACAAATCCACTTGATTTGTACCAATACAAAAACAGCCAATCGTGATCAGATGAGGATTTTTCTTAAGCACATTGGCAGTAATTTCGGTCTTAGAGCGAATGCCTAAAACATCATAATTCGGAACCAATTTTAAAAGCTCTTCCTGAGAAGGCGCATGGGTGATCAAGTCCACCTTGAAACCCTCACTTATCAACGTCTCTTTCGCCACCGCATGAATATTTTCAACAAGAAGAATTCTAAGAGCACTCATAGCGCGCCTCCACACCCTTCAAGTGTAATACGCTGTCTCTGGAAGTCATTTCAAAAATGCGTTAGAAAAAGACGGAAGAAGTGACGAAGCGCACTAACGGTAGTCAAATGGGGCCCTGACAAGCCAGACTTAGAACCTATGGCATCAACTCGAGTTTTTTCTCTACTTATCGTTGATGATGATCCTTTGGTTCATCAGTCCTTAAAAATGTGTTTGCCGACTCATTGGAAGGTTTTCTCAGCTCCGAAGCTTGAGGCCATTCAGTATGAAAGATTTTATCATGCCGCTTTCGTCGACATGCATTTGGAGCCCGGTTCTAGCAAAGCCGCAGGCCCTCAAGTTATTGAAAAACTGATTAAGCACAATAACCAACTGGAAGTCGTTGCCATGTCCGGCGACCTCAGTCGCTCTTTAATGGAAAGTTGCCTCAAAGCAGGAGCTCAAAAATTCCTCGCAAAACCTTTGATGCCTGAAGAGGTCCTGCTCATCCTTGAAAAAATCGAAGCCCTTTGGGATTTACGTAGCATGGACCCCAGCGCTCATCGTCGCAGCGCTCGATGGGTGGGAAACTCAACGGCGTCACAAAAAATTAAAAAAAGAATTGCCGAACTTCGCGGAGAAACAAATGCCGTTCTGATTGAAGGCGAAACCGGCTGCGGCAAAGAAGTTGTCGCCCGCCTTCTTCATGAACAAGAAGGAGAGCGCCCTTTTATCGCCGTAAATTTAGCCAGCATCCCTGAAAATCTTTTTGAGTCCGAGATGTTCGGCCACATCAAAGGAGCCTTCACGGGAGCTGATCAAAACAAGATCGGCCTTACGGAGGCCGCACATGGCGGAGATCTTTTCCTGGATGAAATCGAAGCTTTGCCCTTAAATCAACAGGCCAAACTTTTACGTTTCCTAGAAACGGGCGAAGTTCGTCGCGTGGGTGCCAAAGAAAGTTCGCAAGTCAAAACCCGGGTTATCGCCGCCAGCAACAAACCTCTGGAAAAAATGGTGACTGCGGGAGAGTTTCGCGAGGACCTTCTTTACCGTCTCGCCTCACAGCGTGTGGAGCTAACACCTCTCCGAGAGCGTCTTGATGACATTGACGAACTGGCTAAACACTTTCTTGAAGCGGAACGTCCTCGTCGCAACAAAACTATCGACGCCGACGGCTTAGCCGCTTTAAAAAAATACAACTGGCCCGGGAACGTGCGTGAACTTAAACGCGTTTGTGAGCAACTCAGTCTGACGTCCCCCCTGCCCTTTATTCGCGAGGAAGATGTCAATAACTGGCTGCGCCCTGCGGCCACTCCGGCGGGAGCTCCGTCTTACACAAGCATTGATTTCAACAAAGGACTTAATACTTTAGTGGAAGAATTTGAGGCTCATGCCATTCGCACTTGCCTTAAACAAACCCAGGACATCGAAGAGGCCGCTAAGGTATTGAAGGTCTCTCGTTCGAATCTGTACAAGAAAATTAAAGATTATAAAATTGAAGAGGAACCTTCGTAATGGATTTATTTGATTTCAACTTCCCCCTTCGCATGTCGATGCCCACCGCTTGGGAAAGCCATATTTATCGCCAAACCGTACTGATCGTGCTTTCCATCATTTTCGCTTCAGGGGCGATCATCTTCTCTTTTCGTAAAAAGAACTATTACTTCGTTCAATCCTGGGCCAGCATCAAAAGTTGGCTGATTGCTGCGCCGTTGATGTTTATTGTGATGGGCCTTCCGCACCCCTGGCCCTTGGTTTTTCTGACCGCTTTGGCGATCTTGGGTGCGAAAGTCTTTTTCCAGATTATGGGGATGTTCCATCGCAGTTATTTTGTAATGATCTGTTATGCGGGAATTATCGGCCTTGGAATCTGCGCTTGGTATGACCGTCTAGATATCTACAATTCCATGCCCATGATTGTTCTAGGTATTAGCTGTCTAGTTCCGTTAGCAAGAAACTCTTACAAACGCATGATTCAATATATTTCCCTGACCCTGTTGGCCTTCATCTTCTTAGGTTGGTCTTTCATGCACTTAGGGCTCATTTTGAAATTCCCTAACGGGGTTTTCCAGGTGATGTACTTAATCATCCTGACAGAGTTCTGTGACAACACCAACTTGGCTGTCAGTCGTTACATTGGCGGTTGGCGCATGTTCCCTGGCATCAATCCTCGTCGTACTGTCGGAAGTACCGCGGTGTCAGCTCTTTTAACTTTGTTCCTTGCGGGCTCCATGAGATTCCTTCTGCCCGATGGCTCTGAAAAATACTGGCTGACCTCGGGACTGGTCGCCGCGTTGGGGGGATTCGTCGGCGATTACGTTATGATTGCGGTTCGTCGCGATGCCGGAATGAAAACAGTGGGACCTTTCATTATCGGGCGCGGTGACTTCCTTCATCGCATGGACCGTTTGATTTTCGTGGCCCCTATTTATTATTACGTGATGACGGTTATTCTATGAAGGACTGGAACTACGAAAATGAGCAGTGGACGAAGCTGCCCACTTATCTAAAACATCTGCCGCTCTTCACACGTCACATTGATATGTTCAGTGTGTTCATGCGTTTTTTGTGGTCGATTCTGCTGAAGAATATTCTTTTGAAGTTTTATATTCGCCTGCAAGTCAAAGGGAACTCTTTTAAAGAGATCTACGCCAAACATCCGAAGCTCATTATTATCTCAAATCACTCCAGCCATTTGGATGCGGTTTCAATCGCGGCCTCGATTCCCCGTCGCTATTGGCTGAATGTTTATATTGCCGCAGCGAAAGACTATTTCTTCTCAAACCCCCTGTTCATGTTCTTTTCCCAGCACTGCCTTGGCGCCATTCCGATTGATCGCAAAGATCGCAAAGGGGAAGCCGTCAATCTGATCCTGAAATTATTAACCGAACTTCCTCGTATGTGGTTGATTATTTTTCCTGAAGGCACACGCTCTAAAGATGGAAAAATTCAGGATTTCAAACG
>JAHRXB010000219.1 GCA_019104905.1 Bdellovibrio sp. | reverse complement strand
GGTGACTTTTTCGGTCTACAGCGCATCATGACCTTCTATCCAATCATCTCTACAGCCTTTTGCTTTTCCGCCGTCAGGACGTGCCAAAGTGTGAGCCCTCGATGGCTTATGTTGGAGATACGGATCTTTTTTGCATCAACCTAATTTTACACATGTGCACATAATGTATGTACATGAGGAGATTAGGATGTTACCATGAAAATTGAGTTTGTGTGGGATCTGCGTAAGGCAGCATCAAACAAAAAGAAACATGGAGTCTCTTTTGACGAGGCTTCCGGTGTGTTTTATGACGAAAGCGCCCTATTGATTAGGGATGTTTTACATTCTCTTGGAGAAGAGCGATTTATACTTCTAGGTCGAGGCAGCTTGGCGCGTGTTTTGGTTGTCGTTCATATTTACTGGGAGAGTGCCGAGACGATTCGGATTGTCTCGGCAAGGCTCGCAAGTAGAGGTGAAGTAAATCAGTATTACAGGAGGTAACAATGAGAAAAGAATACGACTTTACTAAAGGTAAAAAGAATCCCTACGTAAGTAAGCTAAAAATCCGAACGACCATTCGTTTGGATGAAGATGTGATTGAGTATTTTCAGAAATTGGCCGAGTCGACGGAAATTCCCTATCAAACTCTGATAAATCTTTATCTTAAGGATTGCGTTCGTCAAAAACTTCAACCAGACCTCTCTTGGAAGTAGTCCGGCCTTCGATATAAATAAGTCGTGTGCCTCAAAATGAGACCCCTTTGAGGTGTTGAAGGATTTTGCATCCTCGCAACAAGGTATTTTGACAAAGGGAGGATGGAGATGTTTGACACATTATTGTATACTAAAAAGCTAGAGGCCGCAGGTATGACTCGAGATCAAGCCGAGGCCCAAGTTAATGTCATCGCGGAGATGGTTGTGGACGGCGTAGCAACAAAACAAGATATCGGTCTTTTGAAGGCTGAAACTCAAAAAGAGTTTGCTGAGCTGCGCTTGGAGATGGCCAAGGGTTTTGCCGACGTTCGTACTGATATGGATAGAGGATTAGCTAGCGTTCGCGCCGATATGGAAAAAGGATTGGCTAGTGTCCGTGCTGATATGGAAAAAGGATTTGCTAGTATCCGAGCTGAGATGCAAGAAGGCCTGGCAGCTCTCCGTAGTGAGATGCAAAGAGAGATCGCCAGCATTCGTATGGAAATGGCGGCTTTTGATGCGAAGTTGGTAAGCCTCGAATATCGACTGACCTTGCGAATGGGGGCCATGTTCGCGGCCAGTACCTCAATCACCATTGCTGTTCTGGCCTGGATCAAATAATCCCAATAAGGCCCCGCGTTGAAGTAATATCCTGGATGACCTATTGTGATGGAAATCTTACGCTTAACTGATGAAGTCACTCCAATCTGATAAATATTTTATTCGTGAATCCCTTTATAACTTGGTCGAGCTTTCGTTGTTAGCGCGACTTTATGAGGAGCATTGCACTCCCTCAGCAAGTAGTGGGAAATTGAATCAGGAATCCCTGGCGCAAACACTTCTGAAAATGAAATCGACGGAGGGGAAGGGAGAACTTCGAGTGGCGATCTATGAAGCCGATCCAATTGGTTTTTATTGGAAGCTTGGAGATCTTGTCTTGGCTCATTGGGTGCATCCTGAGCATCGTGGTTTGGGCGTTGAACAAGGTCTGTTGGGATAGGCCGTGACTTCCTTCCCAGATTTTTCTTTTTGGAAAGGGAAAAGAGTTTTTTTAACCTCTCCGACAAGTTTTCTTGGCTCTTGGATCGCGCTTTCTTTGCAGCATCTGGGAGCTCAGGTCTTTGGTTTTGGCGAAAGTGCCACGACTCAGCCGAACCTTTTTGATCTTGCCAATCTGGCGCAGAGTATTTCAATGACATACGGAGATCTTCGCAATGAAGAAACGTTTCGTCAGGCATTGCAGTTTGCTCAGGCTGATGTCGTCATTCATTTGGGCGAAAGTGGTCTTCTTAAAGAGGCAGAAAAAAACTCTCTCGACATTTTCTCGAAATCCGTGCTCGGCACGAATCTTTTGATGGAGCTTTTGCGCGAGACGGCCTCAATTCGTTCGGTGGTTGTTGTGAGTTCCGATAAGGTCTATGCACGCAGCTCTGGCAATCACCCACTTCAGGAAAACGATCCGGTGGAGGCTCAGGATATTCTTCCGACGGCAAAACTTTGCTCGGAATTTGTGGCCTTGGCCTATCGGCAAACGTTTTTTAATCCAGAAAAATATAACAAGCATAAGGTGGCAATAGCCACAGCCCGCATCGGAGCGGGAATCGGTGGCGGGGACTTTGCGGAGGGCTCGTTGATTCCTGAGGCCGTGCAGAGTTTTGCGAATAACAAAGCATTCACGTTGCGAAATCCAAACTCGGTCAGACCTTGGATTCATGTTTTTGATCAAGTGGCCGGAATTTTGATGTTGGCTGAGAAGCTTTACGTGAAAGGGCCGAAACTTGCGCCAACGTACAACCTTGGTGCGAGCGAATACGAAAGTGTCGGCGAAGTTATTAAGGAGTTCCGTCAGGCATGGGCCGCTGGAGGCTCTGTTACGTCGGATGAGGCTATCAAGGGAAGTCTCTCATTGCACAGTCAGCTTAGTAGTGCTTTGGCACGTCAAGATTTAGGATGGGCTCCTCGTTGGGATCTTGCCCAGTCCCTCCAACAAACCGCCGACTGGTATCGCGACTACTACTCCGGTCACCCAAGGTACGCCGTACCTTTTTGAAGTGCGGCGCAGCGAAAAATCCGTGAGACCTATTTTTTAGAGCACTGTTTGTTATTATCGACGACCCTTGGGGTGCTACTGGAATTCGTGGTGCCCATCTTCAAGATAAGGTTGTCTTCCGTTGACTGTGCGAGCGTCAACTTTTCCACTCATAAAGCCTTCTATTAACTTTGTCACAAAGCTTGGAGATATGCTTTGTAAGCATCGATTATTGTCGCAGATAGTGGTCTTGTGATTAAAGGCTGAAATGCAAGGACTACAATGATAGTAGCTGTATGCAATTACGGCATCGCCCAGGGGGCCATACATACGGGGGCTGTCTGTACTAAAGAGAGCCACGGTTTTTGTTCCTGTGAGAGTTGCAAAGTGCGCCGGGCCATTGTCATTACAAATTAGCAGGTCAGCCTCATGGATGTTATTCATCAACTCTTTGAAGTTGGTTTGGCCCATAAGATTTTCGCCGAGGCTAAGTAGTTCTCGACCTTCAGGGCGGGAGGTAACCCTTTTGTTATCATCAGCCGTACCAATAAAGTAAAATCTATATTGAGGATACTTGGCTTTCAAGTCTCTTAGAATTGAAGCGTAAGAAATCAGTGAGTAGTTTCTGACAGCCAGATTTTCACCTACATCCACACTCACTAATATTTTATTAGATATAGTCTTTGATTTTTCTGCATACTTCTGAAGAGGAGGCATCAAAACTTCTTGAGTCGAAATAGAGCCTTTAAAATTCGGTCGCTCATATTGTCTCGAAAGACCGGTTTTGGTCAGTGCCAGAAAGTTTTTAGAGATGTGCGTGTTTTGATTGAAGTAACAGGGAAATTCGTAAAAGTTTCCTCGATCCAAACCTTCAAATCCCGGACAAAGAAAGCCTGATCGCGACTTTGCCCTCAAAAGCCCTGATAGGATGGCAGATGTTCTAAAGAAAAGTTCATAGTCGATAATGACGTCAAATTTAAATTTTCTCAAAGATAGAATCTGTCTCAGCATGCCAATTACAAACACTGCCGGAGATTTAGTTTTAATAGAATGTATATGGAGTTGATACTCCGTTTCCAATTCGCGCCATATTGGCTCACACATAGATGTCGTGAGAATGTGAATTTCGCTCTCGAGATGGCTTTTTCTCACATAACGCAAAGAGGGGGCAAGCATAGCGGCTGCTCCCATTTCGAAAAGCTCGATCATTAAAATACAAGGTTGCTTTGATTCACTTGCAGCAGGAAGAAGGCGTGCCTTCAGCTTATGATAGGCTCCTAGAATGTGGCAAATGAGAGTCCCCACGCTGTGGTCTATCGCGAGAAGGCGTTTTGAGTATTTCACGAATGATCCCCCGAGATATTTAACCGCATCATCATAATCACAGTTTAAAAGATAAAGCCATTTAATTTCATAAGAGATGCGTGTCTGGAGTAGCGTGGCTTCGGTTAGGGTAAATATTGATTTTGGTCGGAAAAGCTTAAAACATTTACCTTAAGATCCATGCAGTTTTTTAGATAAACGTCAATTTTGGAGCTGTGTGCACAAGGGGGAGTTTGTGCAAACCCCTTTGGCGCGAGTATGACTTCGTTTTCGGTCAGAGAGGCAATTTTATCGCGCAGCTCTTGTTCTTTGAGGGCGACGGGCCACTTGTTTAAATACCAGCGAATGTAGGAAGATTCTGCCTCCCAGGTACTCTGATCGTCAACATCTCCCGCAAAATAAGCCACTTGAAGTTGAGGATTAAAATAAAGTATTTTCTGTAGGGATTTAAAGGCGGTACCCGAGGCTGAGTGGACCTGTATTGGAAGAATTTCAGTGGTTACGAAAAAAACCATTGCCAGGATCAGCAGGTATTTGGCGATGATCGCTATCTTGAGCTTATGCTTTAATAAAGATGTTAGAAAAAATGCCGCTGCGACGGCCATCCAGGGAAAAAGTGGTAGTAAGTACTGACCATAGTGGCGAGAGCTCATGGAGTAGGCAGAGATATGTACTACTAGCACTCCCCCGATTAGAGCTGCTATTTTCTTGTGACCCGCCTTGGTGAGCCACCAGAGCCCCGGGAGGCTAAGAATGGCCACTAAGTGGCCATTTCGGAGGCTTTCGAGTACATACCAAAAATAGTGTTTCGTGGAGGCTAGCTGGGCATCTGTGTCGTTGAGAGCGCCAAATTGACGTTGGAAATACACTGTCCAAAACAGGAACCTCTGGGAGTTGTAGTGAGCAATTGTGAACGCTAAGAAAGGGAGCAAGGCACAAGTGCTTATAATGATAAAGTCACGTACTTTGTTTTTTGACTGAAGAATAGAAAATAAAAAAATGGGGAAAACGGCCAATGCACCGGCCCCTTTGCTTAAGACAGCACAGCTAATCATTAGCCCAGACAAAGCCCCATTCTGCGGGCTAAATCCCTCTTTTGATACAAAGTAAAATGCAAAGAGGCAGAAACTTACCATGGGAATATCCAGCCATCCGCTGGAGTGGTAGTTCATGTATACGTTGATGGTCATTAGGAGCACGCAACTTAGGTATGCGGCATTTTCCCCTAAGATGTTTTTTACTCCTCGGAAGAGGGCCACGAAGCCCAACATTCCTAATAGTGAGGAGGTTAAACGAATGGTTTGTGCAGAAACTCCAAAAAGCTTAAAAAAGATCGCATCAATCCATAGCACAAGATATGGATGATCCACTAGGGGGTCATTCATTTTATGTCCCACTGTGGGATTGAACCAATGCGCGTTTTCTAGAATATCTCTCGCCAAAGCTCCATATGTTGTGGAGCTAATACCAAGGCCTGGCTCGGAAAATTTGGCAAAGATAAACAAAAAAATCGTTCCAAGTAGAGTCCATGTCAGGTTGATGTTATTGCTATGGTGATTTTTCATATAATTCTCTTTAAGTTTGTTCGCAGGTTTTGTAATGTCTGTCAATTGTTGCACCAATAAATTATCTTTAGTTTTCTTTGCGGAAAAAGGGTACGCCGTACCTTTTTGAAGTGCGGCGCGGTATTTAGGATGCTTTTTGTCCCTTGCTTACGCTGACGGTAAAACTTAGCTTTTCTCTGGTAACGTGATCTTGAAGAATGAGTTGCACAACGAGTTCTTCCATCACGCCCATCTTTTTTGCAATTTCGACAGCTCGACGAATTGAAGGGATTTTGCGACCGTGCTCCAGATCATTAAGACTTTGTTTGGACATCTTGAGATGTTTTGCCATCTCAACTTGAGTTAGCTCTTCGCCGAGGCGATGGGACTTTAAAAGTCTTCCAAATGTCAGAGGACCAAACTGTTTTTCAATTTCTGCAAGGCCCACTGTTTTCGTTTTAGTACTCATGTTTGTTAACCTCTTCAAGGATGATTATCCGCTGACACAGTACTCCAGAAAGGCATACTCCGTAAAGAGTGATGAAAAGGGTAGGTATAATGGTGGAATGTCATTGGAGTGGGTAGCGAACGCGGCCTTGGCGCACTTTTGGTATTGCCAAATAAAAACACATACTTATAAAGAATCAACACTGTAAAGTTGACTTTACAGTGCGGGCGAGATATAATTTCAACATGAAGACAGCTGAGTTTTTTGCACAGGTGAAGCGTCAAAATTTTTCCAATCTGGAAAAGAAAGCCAGCGTGTCTCGGCAAGCGCTTTACGATGCAGTTAAATCAAGAAATATGAAGTTGCGAAATTTTGAGTCATTGGCCAAGGCTATGAACTATCGCTTAGAAGTGGTGCCAGACTCTTCTGAGCAGAATGTGTTGGCAAGTTTAAAAAGAGCGGGGGCACCCGTTGCTTATTCGGGCGATGGCAGTCTGGATTTGGAAAATGCAGTGGCTTTGGGGCTCAAAGGGGCTCATCACGAGGGGCTATATGAGTCCTTGGTGCCCTACGTTCTTGCGACAAATGCAGAGAGATTGGATTTGAATAAGCTGTTAGGTTTGGCTTTTGAGTATGGAGAGGCCCACGTGCTGGGATATTTTATAGAGATGGCCAATGCTTTTCAGCCTCATCCTAAGTTTGAAAAAGCACTCAAGGTTTTATCTCCTATGAGAAGCGAGAAACCTCAGTTGTTAGTGGAAGCAGAGAAAAGCAAATTTAAAGAACTTTTTGAGAAAAACTCGGCGGCTCGCAGGTGGAATTTTCTTGTTCGAGGCACGCTGGAGGATCACCTGATGAGATGGGAATCATGGAACCAGTCAAAAAAGAAGACCTAGAGGGCTTGTTTGCCAGGGTAGACGCCAGAATAGACAAGAAGATAGATATCTTTGTGATTGGCGGAGCTGCCGCGATTGTTGGGTATGGCATTCAAAAATTCACGCAGGACGTGGATCTGGACAATTCGGTAGATCCACAATTGGACGAGATTTTTAAGTCTGAGGCAAGAGCGATGGGTTTTGAACTTTACCTTTCCAGTAAGGGAGTCTTTTTTCCTCCTGATGGTTATCGGTCGCGAATGAAGTTTTTGGATTTTCCAAAGAGAAATCTAAGGGTCTATTACTTGGACAAGTATGATCTGGCGATAAGCAAGATTGACCGTGGAATACAGAAAGATATGGATGACATTGTTGCGGTTCACGAAAAATCGCCATTTGAACTTGAAGAGCTCATAAATATTTTTAGTAAAGAGTATATCACTGTTGCCGCAGTTGGAGACCCAAGGGGCAAGATGATGAATCTTTTGGATGTTATATCCAGGTTATTTGGTGATGAAGCCATGAACGTCGCTAAGGTGAAGATTGGCTTTACTGATCGAAGCTAAGCTGCGCTTTGTCGCAGCACGGCAGTGAGAATAACGCGCCGTAGACTGAAAAAATCACCAGGCACCTTCTTGGGTTTTATAGTATCGTCCGGGGATGAGCGAAATCACTATTAAGAACAAGTACGTAGAGTCTTTTTGGAAGATTGTTCTCTTCCTATTTTGTGTGTCTGTTTATACTTCAAAAAGTGGTTTAAGTATTTTTGGTGTCTTGTTGATTTTGCTTTCGGCTTTCTATGTTGATTGGAAGGACTTTGGAAAGCAGAAGTTTTTGGTCGGAGCTGTGGCTTTGTACCCCCTAGCAATCCTCTGTAATCTGTTTTCTTTGGGGGGCGTAGCGAGCAGTTTGAAGGTGGTTTACAGTTGGCCGTGGCCTTTGCTGGTGATTCCGGCTTACCTCGTGTCTCGCCGCCCAAAGGACTGGAGGCTTGGATTTGTCGCCCTGGCTTTAGGTTTTATCATCGCGTGCGGGAAATCCCTGTACACGTTTATCACTGTTCACGGCGCAGTCTTTAGCAGTGCCGTGCGGGTTGACAGCTTCTGGGACATTGGCCGCTGGGGAGTCTTTTTGGCGGTAACGACCTTGGCTCTTTTCGGGATATACGGTTCTCAAAAACTTCAAAAGACTTACGAAAAAGTCGTCGTGTTGACGTTGTTTGCTCTCGGGTTTGTTTGTCTGATTTTATCAAATACCCGCGCCCCGTGGTTGGCGTTTGGGGTGGGGTTTACGTTGTACTGTATTTTGACCCCGCGATTTCTTAAGTACTATCTGGCGTTTCTTGCCTTGTGTGTGGTGTTGGTTTTCTCAAATGAGGGCTTGCGCACTCGTATTACATCAATTGGGTCCGTGAAGACGGATGAGTCAGGGCGTGTTACTTCGGCGGATGCCTCTAATGCCGGGCGCTTGCATATGTGGAAAGTGGCGTTGGATTTCTACAAAGAGCAGCCATGGTTTGGAACGGGATTTGAGTCGGTGGAGCAGCCACTGCGAGAGTTCTTAGATAAACAGCCTCAAGAATATGTCGAGAAGTACACCAAAGTAGAGTTCAGCTATCGTGACCAGCATTCGAGCTATCTGGGAGTCTTGGTGCAGATGGGGATTGTTTATTCGCTTCTGTTTTGGGGGTATTTTGGCTTTGTGGCTATAAGTAGAGGGGCTGGCTCTCTAAAAAGGTGTAGTCCTGCAGGCAGTGTGGTGTTTGTTGTATTGGCGGCTCATCTTGTGATGTTTGTTTTTTACAGTTCATTTGGAAGTTACGAGATGATTACCCTGTTTCCATTTTTGGCATTGAGAGAAGCTAGGAAATCATAGTCTGGACAATTGTATATGATGAGAAGTATCACGAAGTTTGCGTATTCGACGTTCTTGCGATCGAGCATCATCTTATCCGCCTTTGTGGTCTTTTTGATCTCTTCCTATCTCTATGGGCCGGAGGGACGGGGAGTCATCTCTTTTGTCGGATCATTCTATTTTGCTGTAAGTCTTCTTTTGACATTTGGCCTAGCTAGAGTGGCTTATCAAAATATTACTGGAAAAAAGGAACGAGTCGGAAAAACTCTCAGTGCGGCTTTGACCTTCATGTATCTGACAAGTTTATTTTTTTTCGCGGTCGTATGGATTCTTAGCGCTAGTCTGGATTTTGGATTTCTTCCGGGCTCAGTGAAGCCACAGCACTTCGTGTTTCTGTATGGATGGTTTTTTT
>JAHRXB010000186.1 GCA_019104905.1 Bdellovibrio sp. | reverse complement strand
GTTCCCATGATCATCGCCAAATCCACCTCATGAGGTGTTTCAACGATGCGATCTTCAACCAGTGCCAAAGAGCACTCGTTGACCATTGCAAACACACCGCGCTCAATACACTCTTTGGAATCATACGGATTTGTCGGCTGTCCCAATCCCAAAGCCGCATAGATGGACTGATCCACGTCGCCGCGTTTGCCATCTTCAGAGTAATGATAGAAACCTTTGCCATTTTTACGACCCAAGCGACCGGATTTTTCCAAAGCATCCATACAAGAGGCGATTTCAATACGCTCTCCGAAGGCTTTTTTGAAAATCTTCAGAACCTTGATACATACATCAAGACCCACTTCATCCATCAGCTCGAAAGGCCCCATCGGCATTCCGAATTCTTTCACATAGGCTTTATCCACGGTCTCAATATTCATTCCCTCTTGCATCAAGAAGGCCGCTTCACCCATGTAAGGCAAAAGAAGACGATTCACCAAAAAGCCCGGTCCATCTTTTACAACCACCGGCATTTTGCCCATTTTTTTGGAAAGCTCATAGATCGTCGCAATGGTTTCATCCGAGGTTTTTTCTCCACGGATCACTTCCACCAGCGGCATTTTATTCACGGGATTGAAAAAGTGCATTCCCGCAAAATACTCAGGGCGAGGATGACCCTTTGCCATCTCCGTCACAGACAAGGAGCTGGTGTTGGTCGCAATGATCGCATCCGGGCGCATGAAACCTGCGCACTCACCGATCACTTTTTGTTTGATACCCATATCTTCAACAATCGCTTCCACGACAACATCCAGGTTTTTAAAACCAGAGTAATCCGTCGTTACCGAGATCAAATCCATTTTTTGTTGGAATTGATATTTGTCGATGGACTTGCGCTTAAGAAGTTTCATCCACAAATCACTGGCATGTTTAAGTCCTTTACCCAAGGCATCCGTACTGAGGTCCTTCATACGAACCTGAACGCCTTTGTCGGCAGCGACGTAAGCAATACCGCCCCCCATGGTTCCAGCCCCTAAAATACCAAGGCCTTTCACGTCACGAGGTTTCACATCAACCCCAGGAACGCCGTTTTGTTTTTTCACCATCTCAGTCAAATAGAAAACGTGGATCAAACTCTTGGAGATATCAGTCACACCCAGAACGCAGAAACCTTCGCGCTCAATGCGCATACCGGCTTCACGATCGCTCATTCCGTAAGTTTGCTGAATCACATCTAACGCCTTGAGCGGAGCCGGATAATGACCCTTGGTCGCTTTCAAAACACCTTCACGAGCTTTCTTAAACACGATTCCACGTCCCAACGCACTTTCAAGAAACTTATTCACAGCCCCTTGTGGTTGGAATTTCTTACGACGTTTTTTTGCACCCGAAGCGATGATCTCTTTGGCCCATTTCATCGCTTGCTCTTCTAGCAGATTCGGATGAACCATCTTATCGACAAGACCCATCTTCAACGCTTTTTTAGCATTCACCGATTTACCGGCCAGAATAATATCCAAAGCCGCCTGCAAACCAATCGCACGAGGCATACGCTGAGTTCCACCAAAACCAGGCAGAATTCCCAATTGAATTTCCGGAAGACCAATCTTGGTTGAAGAGTCTTCAGAAGCAATCCGATAATCACAGGCCAGGATGAACTCACATCCCCCACCCATACAAGCGCCGTTCACCGCCGCAATCGTTGGAATGGGCAAATCCTCCACCATATTAAGAATATCCTGACCACCCTTCACAGCCGTTTCAAACTGCTCTTTGGTCGTCATACTCTTAATCTCTTCAATATCCGCCCCAGCAATAAAAATCTTAGGCTTATTAGATTTAAAAATCACCGCCTTATAGGAAGACTTCTTCAGCTCTTCAAGAACCTCTTTAAGCCTTGTCATCACCGGAGTAGAAAACTTATTAACTTTCTCTCCCACCAAATCAAACTCAACAACAGCAACATCCCCTTGAGGAACAATCCTAATACTTTCTTGAATAGACATTCTGTAACTCCTAAGTCGCTAAAAAATAAATTTTGAGAACACAAAAAAGATCTGCATCCACGCCCCTTTGTCTGAGCCCTCTACCTTTCCTCACCAGCGAGTTCCGCAGCAGCAGGTCCCGCCAGGGACCGCGTCCGCGAGGACTGTCTGAGCCGATGAGGGAAGGTAGAGGGCTCAGACAAAGGGGTGTGGGTCCGAGGGCTTCTTAGCCTTCGTTCTCCAAAATCATGGATCCGCCTTGGCCCCCACCAATACACAACGTCGCAAGTCCATACTGCACATTTCGACGTTTCATCTCTTTAGCCAAGGTCAAAACAATACGAGTTCCCGTCGCCCCCACAGGATGCCCCAGGGCAATCGCGCCTCCGTTGACATTCAGGATCTCGTCACGGATTTCACCCACTTTTGCAGAAAGGCCTAATTTTTCTTGTGCAAACTTGTCTGAATCCAAAGCTCTTTGACAAGCCATCACTTGCGCCGCGAAAGCTTCATTGAGCTCCACAAGGCCGATGTCTTTCATGGAAAGTCCCGCACGTTTCAACGCCAAAGGACTGGAATACGCCGGGCCTAAACCCATGCGCTCAGGCTCTAAGCCCGCAAAACCATAAGAGCGAACGGTCGCTAAAGGTTTATATCCCAAAGACTCTGCTTTTTCTCGAGACATCAAAAGCACCATCGCCGCCCCATCCGTGATCGGGCAAGAGTTCCCGGCGGTGATCGAGCCCGTGGCCTTATCAAAGAAAGGTTTCAACTTCGCCAACGCTTCCATCGTCTGATTGTCACGAGGACCGATATCTTCAGAAACAACTTCTTTAAAATCAGGCGCCAGATAAACCGGCGTCGACTCTTGCTTCATGCGCCCCTCTTTCATCGCAGCTGATGCCAGCTGATGAGAACGCAAAGCAAAGCGGTCTTGCATCTCGCGACTCAAGCCCCATTCCTTCGCTAAAATTTCAGCGGTCTGACCCATGTTGATTCCCACGAAAGGATCTGTCAGACCCAACATCACAGAGATTTGCGGGAAGTAATCATCCTTCATGTTGCCCTGAAGAAGAGCTTTGATTTGACTTAAATCCGCTTTAAAAAGTTTCCACAACAAAGGCAAAGCCTGTTTCGGCCCCTTCGCTGCAAAAAGCTTTTCGTAGATCTCTTGAAATTTTTTAGGTTGCAATGTCGGCATTTGCGACATGCTTTCTGTACCACCCGCAAGCACAACTTCCATTGTGCCGGATTTGATTTTTTCAAAACCATTTGAGATGGATTCCATCGCCGAAGCACAATTTCTGTGCACCGTGTACGCGGAGGTCTTCAATGGAATGCCGGCATTCAGGGCCACCACACGAGAGATGTTAACGGCATCCGCCGGATTCCCCGTGTTGCCGATAATCACTTCATCAACGCTATTCACATCCAAATTTGTTTGCGCGATAAGTTGCTTTAAAGCTGTTTTACCGAGTTCTGCGGGATGAACTTTTTTAAGTTTTGTTCCTGCCTTTGCGAAAGGTGTGCGAACACCATCAACAAGAACCACATCACGTGGTGATTTCATGTGCGTCTCCTTAGTTGTATAAGCCATTAAAATCATATGCCTTTTCGGTTGCTCCACCAAATATAATGAGGCAAATTTATGCACCTTTTTATGTTTCAATGCAAAGCATCAATGGACTTCAAAACACTTAAACCCTCTCCCAGCTTGACGTTCCAGTCGACAATTAGAGAGAAAACTCTAATAAAATTAAGCCCCCCGTCCCAGATTTTGAAAAAGGCCTCACAAAACCTCCTTTGGTCCCCTCATTGCCATCTGCGCCAAAGCCCCCATTCATTGACCCTTACCACCCCCCTCTGTAGAGTAAGAGCACTTGTCGCAGGACTTTACCTAACCCCTTGAAAAGGGTCGAAAAAATCTCTCAAAACGAGGTCCTGCTCAACACTAGAAAAGGAGTATCCTTGGATACAAAAACAGACGCTAAAACAGAAACAAAGACCGGCTCCGCAAACTTCGACCAAGAAGCTCTTCTTTATCACTCACAAGGTAAACCCGGAAAAATTGAAGTCATTTCTTCCAAACCCTGCGTGACCGAAAAAGACCTCTCGTTGGCTTACTCGCCAGGGGTTGCGGCTCCATGTAAAGCGATCGCGAAAGACCCTTCAAAAGTTTATGACTACACGGCCAAAGGAAACCTTGTCGCTGTGATCTCGAACGGAACGGCCGTTTTAGGTCTGGGAAATATCGGACCCGCTGCGGGAAAACCCGTGATGGAAGGAAAAGGAATTCTTTTTAAACAGTTTGCCGGTATCGATGTGTTCGATATCGAAGTTGCCACCAACGACGTCGACACTTTCTGCAACGCGGTTCGCGTTCTAGAACCGACGTTTGGAGGTATCAACCTTGAGGACATCAAAGCTCCCGAGTGTTTTGAGATCGAAGAACGACTCAAAAAAGAGATGAACATCCCCGTGTTCCACGATGATCAGCACGGGACTGCGATCGTCTCGGGTGCGGCTCTTTTAAATGCTTGCGCTATCACGCAACGTAAAATGGAAAACATCCGCATCGTTGTTAACGGAGCCGGTGCTTCTGCGAACTCTTGCGCGAAAATCTTTATCGCCCTGGGTGCTCGTCACGAAAACATCATTATGTGCGACTCTCAAGGGGTGATCTACAAAGGTCGCACTGCGGGAATGAACAAGTACAAAGAATTCTTTGCCTCTGAAACCGAAGCTCGTACTCTGACGGAAGCCCTCAAAGGGGCTGACGTATTCGTCGGTCTTTCCGTTGCCGGAGCCCTCACTCCAGAGATGCTCAAAGAGATGGCCAAGGATCCTATCATCTTTGCGATGGCAAATCCCGAGCCTGAAATCACTCCTGATAAAGCGCGCGCTGCCCGCCCCGATGCTATTGTGGCCACCGGAAGATCCGACTACCCGAACCAAGTCAATAACGTCTTGGGCTTCCCTTCGATCTTCCGTGGAGCTTTGGACACACGCTCAACACAAATCAATGAAGCGATGAAACTTGCGGCCGTTCATGCTTTAGCTAATCTAGCCAGAGAAGACGTCCCTGATAAAGTTTCTGCCACCTACGGCGGAAAGAGTTTCAAATTTGGACGTGAATACCTCATCCCAAAACCGTTTGATACGCGCGTGTTGATGCGCGTGGCGCCAGCCGTGGCAAAAGCCGCGATGGATTCAGGTGTTGCCAATCGTAAAATTGAAGATTGGGATCAATACAGTGAAACTCTCGAGGCCCTTCAAGGTCCTTCCAAAGTTTTCATCCGCTCTGCGATCAATCGTGTTCACCAAAACTCAGCAGCCAACGGCGGAGAACTTCCTAAGATCGTTTTCCCTGAAGGCACGAGCACGAAAGTTCTTAAAGCCCTGGCGACATTAGTGGAAGAAAAAATCTGCGAACCGATCTTATTGGGTTACCCAGAACGCGTGAAAGAAAAGATCGCCGCTTTGGATATTCCTTCACTTAAAGACGTGCCGATTATCCACCCGGCCAGCTATCCTAAGTATTACACTTACGTTGAAAGACTTTATGCCTTGAGACAACGTAAGGGGATCAACTTACGCGAAGCCGAGCGCCTTATGTCAGAGCCGAATTACTTTGCGGCGATGATGGTTCACATGGGTGACGCTGACGGCATGGTCAATGGCGCTTCCATTCATTACGCCGATGCGGTTCGCCCGATTCTGCAAACAATCGGAGTTTACCAAAACGGCGTTCCTGCGGGCCTCAACTTTATTCTGCTTGAAGATAAGTTCTTGGTTCTTGCCGACACCACCGTCAACTTCAATCCGACGGCCGAGCAATGCGCACAAATTGCATTGCAAGCGGCAAAAATCGTTGAATACTTCGGCATCGAACCCCGCATCGCGATGCTCAGCTATTCAAACTTTACTGGCGCAGAGGGCACTCCTCGCAAGATGAAAAAAGCGGCGGAAATCGTCAGACAGCTTCGCCCTGGCTTGATGGTGGATGGAGATATGCAAGCCGATACTGCTGTGAATGAAGAAATTATGGAAAGACTTTTTCCATTCTCTACACTCAAAGGCGGCGCCAACATTCTGGTCTTCCCGAACTTGGAATCCGCTAACATCACCTACAAGCTGATCCAACAAATCGGCAAGGTCGAAGTGATTGGGCCTTTCTTGACGGGTGTCCGCAGATCTGCCAACGTCCTGCAAAGAACAACGACAGTCGATGGTATCGTGAACTCAGTGGTTTTCGCAGCCCTCGAAGCTCAGTTCATCAAGGACGTTCTAAAATCGCGTGGCTAAATTAGCCTGGCTTTTCTTAAAACTCGGGGCCACCTCCTTCGGTGGTCCCGCAGCGCACGTCGCGATGATGGAAGAAGAATTCGTTCATCGCCGCAAGTGGCTTTCCCACGATAAATTCTTAGATCTTATTGCACTAACAAACCTCATTCCAGGACCAAACTCCACGGAATTGGCCATTCACTTAGGGTATCTCCGCGCCGGCTGGTGGGGGTTTGCCATTGCGGGAATTTGTTTTATTCTTCCAGCCTTTCTTATTGTCCTGGCTGTGGCCTTTTTCTATGTTCAATATGCCAGCCTACCTCAGGCCCAGCATTTTTTACTGGGAACCAAAGCCGTCGTTTTAGCAGTCATCATTCATGCCTTTGATCGTTTTCTTAAAAGTGTTTTAAAGATTGAGGGTTATCAGAAGATTTTTGCCAAAGACTTTTGGGCGGATCGACAGAAGACCTTAAGCGTTTTCATCCTTCTCAGCAGTGTTTATTTAAGTCTGCAAGGATTTAACGAGGTCGCCATTTTATTGAACTGCGGACTGATTTCACTTTTTGTTTCAGAACGTTTTCTCTTCAAGCAAAAACACGAATTGGGATCTCTTTTTTGGATCTTCCTCAAAGTCGGATCACTGCTTTTTGGAAGCGGCTATGTCCTTCTCAGCTTCCTTCAAGGAGAGTTCGTCGACCAACGCCAATGGCTCACCCAAAACCAATTACTGGATGCCATCTCTGTCGGGCAATTTACTCCGGGGCCTGTTTTCACAACGGCCACGTTTATAGGTTACCTTTTACAAGGCCCTCCCGGGGCCTTCGTCGCCACCTTGGGAATCTTTCTTCCCGCGTTCTTTTTTGTCGCCTTAAGCATTCCCCTTTATCACAAGATGAATTCCTCCCACCGTTTGCGGATTGTTCTCAACGGGGTCGTCGCGGGTTCCGTCGGACTTCTTCTAAGTACTCTCTGGACTTTCGCTCAGGGCCTCTTCACCTCCGTCTTTACCCCCTTTCTTGTTATCGCTTCATTATTTTTGATATGGAAAACGCGAATTCCCACGGCCCTTCTGATTTTGGGAGGGGGGCTTTTATCCTTTTTCTATTTCAAAATTTAACTTTGACCAAGAATTCATCCATGCTACCATTAAGACTAAGGTAAGGGAGGATTGATCTCGTTGACTAATCAAGCCCACGTAAAATCCCAAGATAGAGCCATTGTCATCGGCGTCGGACTCAAGTCTGAACCACTCACTGAAATCAAAGAAAACTTGTTGGAACTTGAAGAGCTTGTCTCCGCTGCCGGAGGCGAAGTCGTCGGTTCTATTATTCAAGTATTGCCTCAATGGAATCCCGCCACCCTGATCGGAACCGGCAAGGTGGAGGAAGTTGCGGAAATGGTTCGCGATAGCCGCGCGAGCATTGTTGTGATGGACCATCAACTTTCAGGAGTCCAGCAGCGAAACCTTGAGCAAATCGTCAAAGTCCGCGTGATTGATCGCAATCAGCTTATCTTGGATATTTTCGCGCAGCGAGCGCAAACTTTTGAAGGAAAACTTCAAGTAGAACTTGCACAACTCTTAGATCAGATGCCTCGCATGGTCGGCGCCTGGTTGGAATCTTTGTCCCGTCAAGGGGGCGGTATCGGAACCCGCGGTCCCGGAGAAACTGCTCTTGAAAACGACCGTCGCCGCATTCGCGAAAGAGTGGCGATTATTAAAAAGAAACTTGAGGGTGTTCGTAAAAACCGTGCCCAACACAGACAATCTCGTCGACGTCACGAGATTCCTTCTTTTGCTTTAATCGGATACACCAACTCAGGAAAAAGCTCGATCTTAAACCGCCTCACCGGAGCTCAGGTTTTAGCAAAGAACCAAGTCTTTGCCACCCTGGACCCCACAACTCGCAAGATCTTTTTGCCCGATGGACCACCCGCCGTCGTAACAGACACGGTGGGATTTATCCGCAAACTTCCGACTCAACTGATTGAGGCCTTTAAAGCAACACTTGAAGAGTCTTCCGAGGCTGACGTTCTTTTGCATGTGGTGGATCTTTCATCCCCTAATATGGAAAGACAAATCGAGGTGGTTGAAGCTTTAATTAAAGAATTCAACTGGCAGGATAAAAAAGTCATCCATGTCTTTAATAAGTGTGATGTCGCACCTTTAGAAAGACAATTTCGCGTAAAACACTATCCACGCGTCTTCGTGAGCGCCCTCACCGGCCAAGGCATGGAACAACTTAAAAAACTGATGGCCCAAACCGTCAGCGAAATGCAGACCGATGTGCAGTTGTACTTCCCACGCTCTGAAGAATATAAGATTTTCGATTTAGGCCGCGAAGCCCAAATCATTCGCAAAGAAACAGCGACCGAAGGAACTGTTTGTTACACACAACTGAGCTCCGCCTTGATGAATCGCTGGAAGGACTATTTAGTTAAATAATTAGGAGTTCGCTTTATTCTGAAGGCGAATTTCACGACGTCGCTGAGCCTGTTCGTAACGACGTTTGTCGTCTTCAGTGACCAATTCCAAAGAAGGAATTTCCGTCGGTTTTCCATTAGACCCTAAAGCGACAAAAGTGCAATAAGCCGAGGCGGTATGAAACATCTCGCCCGTTTTGGGATTTTCCGCGTCCACTCGAACCCCCACTTCCATCGATGTTCGAGAAGTGAAGTTCACGCTGGCCTTTAAGTTCACCACCCAGCCTTTATAGACGGGAGCCACAAAGTCCAACCGGTCAATACTTGCCGTCACAACTTCTTTATTGGAATGTCTTTGCGCTGCAATCGCTGCCGCAATATCGATCCACGACATGATCGTTCCACCAAAAATCGTCCCTAAAGAATTTGTGTGGGACGGCAGAACCAGTTGAGTCATTACTACTTGTGAAGAAGAAACGGGTTTGGAATTTTTCAAGGTGTAGATCCCCTTCCAAAAAGACAAAGCGCAGGCGGTACAGACAAAAGTCATACCCCTGCGCCTTAAGTACTATCTAATCAATAAAGATTAGATGCCACCCATACCGATATCGGAATTACCACCACGGTTCAATCCGCTACCAGGAAGAGTTGTCGTACCTGCAACTGTCGCAGATCCCGCTGGGATCGTTTGAGTTGCGTTGTTGTTGAATGCAGTCGCCGCTGCTGCACTTTGGTTGTTGTTTTCAGCGCGAATTTCGCTTTCAACAAAGCCAAGGTGAGGCAAGCACCATACGATCAACTGTGCACGAGACTTAACATTCATTTTTTTATAAATGTTTGTGAGGTGAAATTTTACTGTTTTTTCAGTAACAAAAAGCTGATTCGCAACTTCCTTGTTGGACAAGCCCTTTGAAACAAGTTCAGCAACTTCTGCCTCTCTGTTTGAAAGACCTTTTTGAATGAGGACATCTCTGAGCATCCTTGCTCCCTCCCGCTAAATTGTTTTTGTTTTAAAAACTCTGTCTAAACCTTTTACGCCACCCAGGACTCATGTCCAAAAGTAGCTCGACCACCTGTAATAAAGTCTGACAACAATTTTTAAAATTCGCAATAGCTTTGGACTCTAGTTTTAAAAAACTAGACCGATAAGCATGAGGATTTTACATGCTTTCACTAAATTAGGAGATATTATGTTTCCCACGAATACGAAGTTTTTGGTCGTTGATGACTTCGCAACTATGCGAAAAATCATTAAAAAAGTGCTAAATGAGCTGGGTTATACCAATGTCGAGGAAGCTGACGACGGTAAAACGGCCTTGCCTATGATCCAGGCCGCTCATGATGCAGGACAGCCTTATGGGTTTGTTATTTCGGACTGGAATATGCCCGGAATGCAGGGAATCGACCTTTTGAAGGCCTGTAAATTGGACCCTCGCCTAAAATCCACACCTTTTATGCTTGTGACGGCCGAGTCTGAACAAAAACATATTCTTGAAGCTGCCAAAGCCGGCGTTTCTGACTACGTCGTGAAGCCCTTCAACTCTGCCACTTTGAAGGCAAAGATGGAGCGCGTTTGGGCAAAACACAATCCTACAACCCAAGCGAAAGCTTCCTAGGCTTTAAGGAGTCTTCAATGTCAGCAGCACCTAAAGTGGAAGCAATCAATCCTCTCTTCGACAAACGACTGATCAATGCTTTTGTCGATGGAGTTATCAAGACCCTCAAAACAATGGCGCAAACCGATGCCACTCCCGGCAAACCTTTTATCGAACCTCAGTTCGTTCTTAAAGGTGAAATTGCTGGTATGGTGGGCATGGTAGCTCCCCCTCTCAAAGGCACTCTTCTGATCTCTTATGGGAAAGACAGTATTTTCCATATTCTTGAGAATATGTTGGGTGAAAAATACACGCAAATTAACGGTGAAGTCTCTGATGCCGTTGGTGAAATGACCAACATGATCTATGGATCCGCAAAGACAACATTAAATCAAATGGGCTATAACTTCGAAATGGCGATCCCATCCGTCATCTCTGGTAACTTCAACATCAGTCACGCTGATAAAAGTGCCACTCTGGTTATCCCCTTCAATTTATCTAATGGTTCCACTTTTTACGTGGAGATCACGGTACAGTAATGAAAACCACTTCAGGTCCAACGGTTGACGTCCTCATTGGAAG
>JAHRXB010000166.1 GCA_019104905.1 Bdellovibrio sp. | reverse complement strand
TGGGAATTTATCTTTCTCGGTCATTTGCAGAGCTCCTACCACCATGACACTAACATTCGAAAAAAAAGCGGGCAATTATTGGTTTCCCACCCCACTCACTTTTGTGCAAAGAGCTTCACGCAAAGTTCCCGCTGGCTCGATCCTCCGCTGGGATCCAAAAAAAGAGGCGACGTGATTCAAAACGCCTCGAGAATCCCGACCTCCTATCGGAAAGACTTCGTTTCCCTCACGATATGTCGGCGTATAACCAACACCAAAAATCTTAGCTTTTTGTGAACCCTCCTTAGATAGTCCCACATAGGCGACCACCCCAGTTTTTCTTGCAAGCCCATATTGACCCGCTACAAAATTTCCCAATGAATAACCAATCAGCGTTTCTCGTCCGTCGTGTGTCACATATTTCTGCCAGGGCTGAAGAACATGCGGATGAGATCCCATCACAACGGAAGCGCCGGCCTCAAGATATTGTTTTGCATAGGACTTCTGTTGCGCCTCAGGAGTCGATGCGTACTCCCTTCCCCAATGAGGAAGGACCACCAACGCATCCACCTCGGGCCGACTTGATATCTCTTGGATCAGGGTCAAAATTCGTTTCGGATTTCTATAACAGAAAAGAACTTGATCTTTCGTGTCGGGATTTCCATTGGTCATTTCAGTACACCCGATAAAAGCAATTCTCATGTTCTGCATTTGCACAATCTGATAGAACGAGGCATTCCTCTCTTCGGACGATCTGGCCCCCACTACTGGTAAACTCAACTGCCGAGCCGCCATGATAGTTTTATCAATCCCTAAAGAATGCCGATCCAACACATGATTGTTCGCGATTGTGAGCAGATCATACCCGGATTTTTTTAAATCAGACAAAATGCGTGGATGATAATTAAAAAGAAAGTTGGTTCCAGAGTACACGTCTCCATCATAGACAAAACCGATGTCCCCATGATCTCTTCCCTGGAGATCCACCACGAGCGCAGCAGGGCCCTCCATATTTCCCACTGAGATATCGGCCTTGTTAATAAGTCCGTCGGTCTTTTTCCAGATCTGCGAAAAGTGTTGAGAGCCCGCGACCACGGATCGATAGAGGGCTTGATGAATCAAAATATCACCCACAAAGGACAGCGTGATCAGGTCGTTTCGAGAATCACAAGGGGTCTCATAGGATAAATCCAATGACGGAGGTTCAAACTCTTCTTCCGCAAAGACGGGCTCTATCGCCCACGCAATGAGAATAAATAGTATTTTGCTTCTCATGCTCTCATTCTTCGAAAATCAGAACAGCAATACAATTTACGAAAAAGAAAATGCGGTAATACACCTACGTGCTTTTTTTAATACGCCTTGCATACTTCAAAAAAAGATTCTCTTCTCCAAGAATTCTCACAAGGCTTTCTTCCGCGTCCTTCGGATCCAGGTCCTGTGACTTTAGCCACAGGTCCTCAAATAAGTTTTGTGTCGCAGCCATATTCAGAGACGGAAAACTAGAGTCCTCCACTTCACCGAATCCCACAATATAAAGAAAGTTCCAAAGAGGCTTCATCGCGCGATTATAATGACTTTCCATTATACGTCCCTGCCAGCCCAAATTTTCTTTGATGATTTTTGTCGACTGAGGAGAGTCCAGCAAAAAACTATCCAACGCCTCTTGTGAGGGCCTTGGCAAACTCACCTCTCCCCGAGATGATCCCAGATATGCCAAAAGATTCACGAACACCTCTTTGGAAAAGAAGGTCGCCCGTCCCCGAAACCACTTGGCATAAATGACTTCCCTGCTGCGGGACAGCTCTTCTCGCAGAACCCACATCTCAGCGACGCGGTTATCTCCTTCTTGATCCCACTCCCAGCGCATCTTCGTGCGCGGATAAAGTTCAGACCAAAGGCTCGCGGGCTCTTTGCGGTTCTCCAGGGGATAAACCAAAAGACAGCCCTTGCTTTCGATCGCCTGAATCATCTTTTTCTTTTTTTGTTGAGAGCTCATGACTCTGAATTCTAACGCCTACTCTTCTTCAGAATCAAATTTAAGATCCGAGAAATCCAACAAGGAAGACTCTTCCTCTTTAGGAAGGTCCGGCGCCACACGGTTGAGGATGCGGCGCTGGCGGGCCATAACATAGATTGAAGGGCGATCAATGCGGAACTTTCGAGGATTGGGTAACACGGCCGCAATCAATGAGGCCTGATGCGGAGTCAGATTTTTAGCACTTCTCTTAAAATACTTTTGCGCCGCCGCCTCAACACCATAGACCCCGGACCCAAGCTCAATCACGTTCAAATAGACTTCCAGAATTCTTTCTTTGGGCCAAACAAACTCGATCAAGACCGTGAAGTAAGCTTCAAAACCCTTCCGAATCCAATCACGATGAGGCCAAAGAAACACGTTCTTTGCCGTCTGCTGGCTGATCGTGCTCGCTCCCTTTTTTCGTTTATGAGTCTGATTGTATTTCATCGCCTTTTGAATGGCCTCATAGTCAAACCCGTTGTGCTCAAAGAAGCGATAGTCCTCCGCCTTCAGCACCGCCCGCTGCATAGCCGGTGAAATCTCTTCCAAAGGAACCCAATCCTTATGAATCCCGACGGGTTGTTCAGACCACAACGACTCCACAGAACGTATCACCATCAAAGGAGTCAATGGCACCGGAACAAAACGATAAAACAAAACGAAGCCCAAGCTGCTAACAAAAAAGAGCAGCACAGCTTGCAAAATCCACTTTCGAATCATCGCCCCGCGTTTGGTCATCTAAAAATTCCTATGGACCGATTTCTATCATATTTTTTAACGCAGTACCAAGAACACTGATACTCCCAAGACAAATTGTTTAAAAGAAAGGCAGCGGAGTCATCCTGCTACCAACCCCACCTGGCCCACCCCTTGCTATAGGCCTTACCAGGTGACAGATGTCACCGCTTCCTTGGGGAAGGAAGATGTAAGGGGGGATTTATGCAGCGAGGCTT
>JAHRXB010000165.1 GCA_019104905.1 Bdellovibrio sp. | reverse complement strand
AAGCCCTTTCTAAAGGACAACCTATTCATGAAGTTCAAACTGTTTCCGCGATGTCAGGCCTTAACTACTTTAAAAGCCATCAAACTTTACACCCCTTCTTGTCGCACACGCTGAAACAGCTAAATCTTAGCGACGTTTTACTGATTGATCCGGATGGGAACGTCGCCTATTCCGTCAATAAAAGTATTAATTTTGGAGCCAATGTTAGAATCAGCCCTTTTAACAACTCCCGGATGACTCAAATTTTTAGATGGTCATTAAATGCGCCGATCGGCACCACAAAGTTTTTTGATTTTGCCCCGGCGTCACGGTTAAGAAAGTATCCCGTGGCTTATCTGGCAACTCCCATTTTTGATAAAGCGAATTTTCTTGGCACTTTGCTTTATCAGATTCCAATCGACCGCTTGGACAACCTTCTGAGTAACCAACAACACTGGGACCAACTGGGTTTAAAAAAAAGTGGCGAGATTGTCGTCTTCGGAGTCGATGGCTATCTTAGAAATAATTCACGTCTCTTTTCTGAAAATCCCGACAAATTTCTTAAATCCTATTCGCGCCTCCCTGAATCTTCAGCCAACTTGGAACAAATAAAATTCGCTCGCACCACCGCCTTAAACCTGGGCATTTCGCAAGAACAGATTAAACGCTATCTTCTGAGCGATCAGCTTCTCGAGATCTCCAACGACTATATGGGGGAAAAAGCTCTTCAATCCATCGGCACCCTCACTCTTCCCGGGAACACTCAATGGATTTTGATCGCAAAGATGAACGTCAAAGAATCGTTGGTCCCTTTTCGCGAGAACGTGTTGGCTCTCTCTTTGGCGGCGCTGTTTATCATCTCTGTGGCCATTGGTCTTACCTATTGGCTTGCACGAAGACTGTTCGACCCTCTTTTGAATCTTTCTTTGGGACTTGCCAAACTTAAAGAGAATGATTTTTCAACAAAACTAGAAATCCCCGAAAAAGGGGAGTTCCACCCCATCTTTGAAAATTTTAATGCCCTTTCCGAGAACTTCTTAAAAACGAAGGCCACCAAAGACTTCTTGGAGCAAACTTTTGAATCGATTCACGAAGCCTTGTTTGTGGTGGAAGTGGTGCAAGACAGTTCTGAACAAAAGACCCTTTTTCAAATTCGAGGGATCAATCCCTACGCCGCGGCCATGACAGGCATGGCTCGATCCGCTTTAGGTGGAACAGATCTGCAAATGTGGATTGAAACGGACTTCACAAAGATTTCCTCCTCACTCCACGAAGAAACCCAGACCTCACCTCCCGGGCCACTCGATGCCGTTCTAAAGAAAATTACTGGAGAACGCATCCCCCTTGAGTTGTCTTGGGCAAGAATCAAGATCCCTCACTCTTCAAAAGTTGTTCTGGTACTCATTGGATGGGACGTTCGTTGGAAGAAGAAAATCGAACATGAACTTAAACTCAAAGAGAACCTTCTAAAAGAGTCCGAAGCTCTTTCTAAAACAGGTTCTTTCCGCTGGGAAATAGGGACCGGGAAATGCCTCTGGTCTGAACAAGAGTTTCAACTTTTTGGGTTGGACCCGGAAACAACTCTCCCGACATATGATCTTTTCCGTTCTTTGATTTTTAAGGACGATTTGGCACTTTTTGATCATACTTTTCAAGAGGCCCAAAAAGACATCCGCCCCTTCAACTTGGATTTTCGTATAAAAAAGAAAACCACCCATGAGATCGTCTGGATACGAGCCCACGGACGCATGGAGTATGATAGCTACGGAAATGCCCTCTTCATGTATGGAACAACTCAAGATATCACCGAGTTTCGTCGTGCCGAACAGGCCCTTATCTCGGAAAAAGAGGATGCACTTAGATCTTCCAAGGCAAAATCAGATTTTTTGGCTCATATGAGTCACGAAATTCGCACCCCGATGAACGCGATCATGGGCATGGCGGACCTTCTAAAGGAGACTAAACTCGATCCCGAACAACAATACTACGTAACAATTTTCTGCAAAGCGGGCGAATCGCTGATGTCGCTGATCAACGATATTCTGGACTTCTCTAAGATTGAAGCCGGGGAAGTCTCTATTGAAAATATCCCCTTTGACCTCAAAAAAATTCTGAACGACGTGGAAGAAATCATGAAGCCGCGCGCGCTTGAAAAAGGTCTCAGCTATTCTTTCGAGATCAATCCCGGCCTTACCCCCTTTTTGATGGGGGATCCGACGAAGTTGCGCCAAGTTCTTATCAATCTCGTCAGCAACTCCCTGAAGTTCACGGAACATGGGTATATCAAAGTCACTGTCGGAAAGAATCCCTCCAAAAAAGACAGTCTCATGATCAGTATCAGTGACTCAGGGGTCGGAATTCCCACGAATAAGCAGCATCTTATTTTCCAAAAGTTCTCCCAAGCGGATACCTCCATCACTCGTCGCTTTGGAGGTACCGGCTTAGGCCTTGCGATCTCCAAAAGTCTGATTGACCTTATGGGTGGACAAATTTGGTTTAAGAGTCGCGAAGGATTGGGGACAACTTTCTTCTTCACAATTCCCTATCGTGAGCAAATCTACAATCCGGTCACACACAGACCCCTCATTATGCAAAAGTCTGAACTCAGCTTCACCCCCCCAAAAGTACGAGATCCTGACAAGAAAATCCGCATTCTGGTTGCAGATGATACTGAGGACAACCGCACGCTCTTTACTCACTATCTAAAAAACGGACCTTACGAAATTGTTGAAGCTGAGAATGGACTTGAAGCGGTAAATAAGGTAAAGTCGGGACAGTTTGATATCGTCTTCATGGATGTTCAAATGCCAGAAATGGATGGATACACGGCCACGGATAGTATTCGCAAGTGGGAAGTTGAAAATCATAAGGAGCCCACTCCGATTATAGCTTTAACCGCCCATGCTCTTTCTGAGGATCGACAGAAGTCTTTAAAGTCAGGGTGTAACGATCATATCGCAAAACCCTTTAAGAAAGACACGTTGGTTGGAGTGATTAACAAATACTCGTTGTAGGGAGAAGTTAGATGCCACTGCAAGAAGAGAAAAGCCGTCTACTGATAGTGGAAGACGACTCTGATATTC
>JAHRXB010000003.1 GCA_019104905.1 Bdellovibrio sp. | reverse complement strand
CACCCTCTGCCTATATATTATTCACGCCAAGGACCATTTCATGAAACAGCGCTTATTAAATCTGTGTAAAAATCGTGCAAACTCACCTGCTATAGAAGACTTAATGCAGAGTGTGTAAAATCAACCAAATCCTAACACATTGTTTTGTTGAATCTAAATTCGATCTGGGGCTTAATAAATCCGATTCACGGAGGGGGACCCGATGAAATCATTGAAATGGATGATTATACTCGCAATGTGGTTGGCAAGTTTTGCCCACGCACAGCCTTTATCCAGTACAGCCGCCCCCAAAAATGACCCCGTTTATCGCGAATACTACACTATTGACGAAAGAAACCTCGATTCTGAAGCAGGACACAAAATATCCCACGGCGGCTTTAGTGAGTTTTCTGCCGAGTTTGGCCCCGACCAGTTTCTTCAGGCGGCTAAGAAACTCCTTATTAATTTATTAAAATGGACTCTACACAGTGAAGAGCGCCCTCAGCCTATTGAGAACTACATGCGTAAGCTTCACTTTGGACGTTGGATCAACGACCCCACTGACGACACTTGTATGAATACCCGCGCGAAAGTTCTGGTTCGTGACAGCGAACAAGATGTTACATTCCGCAATCAACGCAACTGTGTTGTTGAGTCTGGCAAGTGGCTAGATCCTTATTCAAACCAAGAGCTCACTTCATCTAAGGACATTCAAATTGATCATATGGTTCCTTTAAAGCACGCCTACTTAGCGGGGGCTTGGCAATGGGACTATAAAACACGCTGTCTATATGCCAACTACATGGGGTACCGCAATCACCTCATCCCTTCCACGGTTCGTGAAAACACATCCAAGGGAGATCGTGCTCCTGATAAATACCTTCCATCAGAACTTTCTTATCGTTGTCAGTACGTTAAAGACTGGCTGGCGATTAAGTTGATCTGGAAGCTCAATATGACATCCGATGAAGTTCAAGCCATCCATGAGGTGGTGACGAACTACAACTGCAATATCTCTGACTTCCGTCTTTCCAAAGAAGAAATCGAAGAACAGCGCCAGTACATCAATAACAACCTAGAATTTTGCATGATCAACAAGAGATGATCTTTAAGATTCTCTTCGAGGACGAGTACTTTCTAGCCGCAGAAAAACCAGCCGGCCTCCCCTCGCAACCCACTGTCGACAAACGACGACCGGATTTTTTTACTCTTCTAAAAAAGCAGCTGACCGAAGAACGCGGGAATAGTTTCTATCTTGCCCTTCATCATCGACTTGATCGTGACACTTCGGGGGTCATGATTTTTGCGAAAAATAAGATCGCCAACGAACCCCTAGCGGAGATGTTCAAGAAACATCTCATCCAAAAAACCTATCTCTGCCTGACTCAATTTCGCAAGACCCCTGAAAGCTGGGACGTCCAAAATCACCTGGCTGAAACTCGCGACCCTGTTTTAAAGAAAATGAAGATGCACTCCGTACGTTCTGGAGGCGACAAAGCACACACTCTTTTTCGCAGACTCGAAGTTTATAAAAAAGGACTCTTAATTGAAGCCAAACCCCTTACGGGACGAATGCACCAGATTCGCGTTCATCTTGCTGAAGAGGGCCTCGGCATCTATGGGGACGATATTTATCCCTCCCCAAAAGCCCCACAAGCTCCTCGCCTTATGCTGCACGCTCTTCGCTTGGAGTTTACACATCCCTTCACACAACACGCGATGAGCATCGAATGCCCCGTGCCCCGGGACATGGAAGAGTTCAAAAAATCTCTCTAAAAAAAGAGGGCGAAGATCAGGCAAATCGCATCTAGAAGATATAGGCATCAACGAAATCCCCGGTTTTTGAGTAGAACTTCATAATACTCTTTGTCGAGGTCCCATCATATCCGGTGCTAAACTTCCAGATTCGTCCATCAATGCCGAATCCCATCCAAACGGTCGGGTTGGAGTTCCAGCCCGACGCCAATTTGATATGCATGCTTCTGTGTGAGTTGATTGCCGGGCACATCATAAGACAACAAAAGCGACTGTGAGGAGCCGCTCGGACCCGACCGATTCGAAGACGAGATGTACAAAGTTGTTCCATTCGTTGTCATGATTTTATTCGGATACGTGTCTGTACCACCAACAGATTCCACGCGAAGATTGGTGCAACTGCTGGTAGAAATGAGACATTGGCGAAGGATCATCTGACGGGTACCGCCACCAATCCAGCCAACAAGGAAAATCTTGTCCTCGAAAACATCCAGGGCCATAAAACCTGTTTCCACACCGCCATGAATATATTGATCGACGGTGGTCCATTTACTATTGTCGGTCCCGTCTCTTCGACGAACCATGCCCGCCGACTTCAAAGCACTGTCATACAACTTCCCGGCCCAGATCAAACTTTCATCGCTGGTGTACATAATTTCCGATGCCGAGCCAAGAGATCCACCGCGATTCAACACATCGACGGATTGCCATACCTCAGGCTCCCCTGCTCGCAGCTCCCGAACAATGACGTTCAAAATTCCACTGGAATCTTTAGCTGAGACCAACATCGCCAAAGAGCCCAACGGAGACACCGCCACAGAGTATACATCTGAGCCGGTGGTGGCCTCGTAAGAGAACCGATTTAACTCTGCCCATGTCCCCGCACTGGTATCATATAAAGCCGCAACAGCCTGCCGATAGCCTCCCACCACTACATATCCAACCGCGACCACATCTCCATTTAGCAACAAGCGCGCAGACGTTAATGTTACCACCGCGGAACTTGCATCAGTGTATGCCGGAATCGCCACACAACTATTGGCAGCCGTCATGTTGCAAATGCTGACTATTCCATTTGAAACATACAGAAAATCATCTGACATCTTGGAGGCCGGAATATACCCTGCAAAGATCGGAACAGCGCTGTACGTCCGTGATATGCTGACTGCGCTGGAATTACCCAGACCCACAACATCCTGAACCCCATC
>JAHRXB010000311.1 GCA_019104905.1 Bdellovibrio sp. | reverse complement strand
CAGGTGCCACTATCGCGATAGATCTTTTGGCTGTCGGTTGCGATATAAAGAAGTCCTGAATTAGTCGCTGTAGGTTTTCCCGCTTCAAGGCCCGCTTGAATTCCCGGAGCAGAGGCCACATTCTTCACGGCATCCGTGATGGCATAGCCCGCGAGAGTCGTGGGCTTTCCCGTTGTGATTTTAGACCAATCCAGACTTGGAATATCAGTGTCGGCCAAAGTCGCAATACCATTCGTGACTCGCCCTTGAGAGTCGACGGTCACTTTGGTGTAAGTTCCCGCAGTTCCCACACTCGACAAAGAAAGGGTCACAGACCCCGAGGCTCCCCCTCCGGTCAGTCCTGAGCCAGCACTCACTCCCGTGATGGTTCCACCACCACCGCCTGAAACCGTCGCCCACGTCCCGTCACCCCGAAGATACGTGGTGTTATCCGCTGTACCTGTCGGCGAGAGGAGGGACAAAGTTCCGAGTCCAAGATTTGTTCTGGCGGCGGAGGCCGTCGTCGCTCCCGTTCCTCCGTTAGCAACGGCCACCACACCAGTGACATTGGTCGCGCTGGTGGCGGTCGTGGCGGTCGCCGCATTTCCTGTGATATTGGCACCAAGAGTTGTTCCTGCGGAATTGAAATTATTCAAGATCGCATCCAACTTGGTGTATCGATTAAAAATACTTTCAACATTCGCCTGAGAAATCGCCGCACTGATTTGCACAAAGTCGCCAGGTCCTTTATCTGCCAACTTCTGTGAGTTGATCGCAAAAGGAACATTATTGATGGTCACATCCGGTGAAAGATCCGTGGAACCCACACGAATATGCAAAGATCTGGTCGCAAAACCAGTGACTGTCACAGGACTTCCTCCCTGACAGTTCATTGAGCCTGACGAGGCAAAAATGCGCTCTGCCGTATTCGAGGTTGAATCCGTTCGAGTCCCTGCTCCGATGATGACGCTAAACTCCCCTTGCGAGCCCGGAGAAACAGATTGCGTTTCTTCATAAACAATACAAGAAGAATAAAGAACTTGAAAGGTCACCGTCTGCGCCGTCGTGATCGGAGTTCCCGCAGAATCCGTCAACACACCTTCATAAGTGAACAAAGGCCCCGGCGAAACAGCTTGAGCATAAGAAGCGACGAACGTAAAAATCAAAGAAAGAATGAACTTCACTGCGTAATCCTTCCTCGAATTTTAAATGCGCCGCCTTGAGAAACTTGCTGAGTTTGTCCGCGCAGTCGACTGTGCAAAACCAGTCCGCTGCCCGTTTGTATTTGAGAACCAACTAAGATCTCTTCAGAAAGAGGCGACGACGGAGCATACTTCACACTCACGTCGCGATAGATCCAATTTCCTATTCGCGGTAATGCTCTAAACTTAACAGTGAAAATCTGCCCTTTGGAAATCGCCATTCCATTGAGCGGTGCTTTAGAGTCCGACAAAGTCACAGAGAATAAACCGTTCTCGCAAACTGATTTTGCTGAGGGATCATACGACGTCGGTGTGATCCAGGTCGTTCCTCCATCAAAACTCATCTCCACTCCGCCGACAAAGGCCGAACAATTGGCTTGTAAAGGGACGGAGTTGAGACTGGCGGTTACAATGTTGGGACTTGAAAAATCAAAACCTTCAATAGAACGCAAGATGCTGACTGTTGGATTGGCATCCGAACACCCCACCATGGCGCTGGCAAATAACGCTAAAATATTGATTTTCCAAATAGACTGCTTCAGCATGACCTCTAAAATATCGGCAATTTTTCGGCGTTTCTTGAGGAAGCGGTCCGATCACGTCTCATGTTGAGACAAAACACCACTGGCCCCTTCCGTTCCCTTGAGCCCCGAGTAAGTTCCTCTTTTTCATCCGGCTTTTTTATACACATCACAAGTCCCGGCAATCAAAATCCCTTCGATCTTGCCGTCATTCCAGACGGGAGTGGCAATATCGATGTTATGATGGCCAAAGAGCCTCTCTCCGCGATTTTCTCGCACGATATAGTCACAGTTTTTTCCAAGCTCTTGCCCCATCATCGTCTTCAAAACAATGGACTTAAAACGATCGTATCCATCATCTTCGAAGGACCACAAGGTCTTCAGATCGTAATAACACAAATCCAAAGGAGAATAGGAGGTCGCCTTACGCAGTAGCTCATTATAATAAATGAGATCCCCGCGAGAGTTCCAAAGGCGTACAAGTTGTTTGTCATTTAATAGCTTAATAGCCGTCGGATCCACAACGAAATCTCGTTGCGATAGAAACAAGGACAAGCAGCCCTTTGACCGATACATACCCTATTCCCCCACTTGCAGAATAGAATACATAAATTTTTATTTATTTTCCATTTCCTTACGGAATCTTAAAAAAACCGAATCAATAAGAATCAGGTCTTTTTGAAAATATGGAACTGATACACGCCCGTTCCATCTTTCTTTTGCGCCCACTGATTCAGATCACCCCGTTCTTGCCAGTTTTGCAAATCAATCTCAGTTGGGGCCCGCATAAAGGACCGAATCACAATCTGACTTCCCGAAGGAGTTTCCGGGGAAAGCTTTTGCAAGATTTGATTGGCATCTTGTTGCTCAAGATAAGAAATGGTGTCGGACAACGATACAAAGTTATAGGGATAACGAGGTAAATGTTCCAGTAGATTGCCATGCAGATAACGAATTTCCGTTTTCGATTTTTTTACGGCCTCCACGATATGCTGATGAGCCTCCAAAGGAAGCCCCTCTTCATAGGCGATACGCCCCAAGAAAAGAATCTGCATAAAATAGTTCTTTCGCACCAGCTGAGTTCTAAAAATGCGATCGAACTCTTCCATAATAAACTGCGACGGAGCTCTCTGTTCCGTCTTGTGTTCCGATTTTCCACTGAAGTGGCCTTTATATAAAAACTTATTGAAGACATACTCACTGGCGGCGATGCGAATAAAGCTATTCCATCGAACCTTCGGCCATTCTTTTTCGTAAATCTCAACCTGTTCTTGCAATGTTTGTGCGGCAAAAAACTTATTGAAATCGCATTTTAAAATGTCTCGAAAAAGATAACCCAATTTTTGAAAATGCGCTTCCCAGCGACCTAATAAAATAAACCCTTTGGGTTTCCAGCCTTGCACCCGGTCCATCCAATAGCGGGAAGCCTCCGAAGACAACGTCAGTTTCTTAAAAATCTTCTCGCGATCGTCTCCCCCGTCGTCTCCGCCTTGCAAAGCCCCCCGATATCCCATCAGAAAGAGGTACTCTTCATACGGCAATGTTTTCATCGCCTGCAAACGAAGTTCACATAGATAAAGTTGACTCACCGACATGTCGATCACGTCTAAATACTTCGGATTCTTGGCAATCAAAGGCAAACAACGTGCGCCCGATCCGGCGATACTGAAAACTCGTTCGACCCCTTCAGGAAGTAACTCAAACTCAATACGGGTGTCTTCATTCGCCAAGGTGTAATTCAAGTCCGAAAAGTATTCTTTTGCCACAAGCTCTCCTTAAAAGGCTAAATTTCCAGTCAGTTCCAAACGCAAGCCCACCACGAGTCCCCCCGTGATTTCTTCATAAAATTTGTAAAGGCCCTCTTGTCCCGCATAGTTTTGCACAAACCCCGAGGCGGTAAAATAGTCAGTCACGTTATATCCATAACTTGCACTCATGAAGGCATCTTTGCTTTGAGGGTTTTGAAAAAAAAGAACCTGCACGTCATGACGATCAGGGTTCCACTGTGCCGAGGCGTAAAACGAAGTCTGATGATCGGTTCCCTGGGGCGTATTCACTTCGAAATAGGTGATCTGGGGAAGAAGCACCCAGCTTCCTAAAAACAAGTCACATCCTAGCGTTGAAAACATCTGATCGCGTTTCACCGTCAGTCCTGGAGTTGTATCTTCGACATAGCCAATTTCTATTTTGGGAACAGCCGAGTCAAAAGCATAGTTCCCACTCACTCCATAGTGGTTCTTGCGAAGAACCTGCGCACTCATCGCGGAAAATCCAAATCCCGCGACATTCCATTTAAAACGCCCCCCAAAACTCGTATTCTTTTCGTTCTCTACCTCGGGAATTGGAACAGGATAGAAGGTTTCGGCAAGATCTCCGATGCCGACAAGATCTAAGGAGGTGTTTTCCGTGGTGTAAGAAAAAGAAACACCCGTAGAGTGAGTCAGTTGGTCAGCCAGCGGATCAAAAAAGAGACGATTCCAACGTCGCCCCGTCCACACATCCAAGGACGGCAAACTCCAACTTTCGCTCCAACGTAGAGCCTGTCGTCCCACACGCACATAAAATGAGTCTTTTTTAAACTCGAGGTAAGCCTCTTGCAAATACCCTCGCGAAGGAGAGCGACGAATAAAGGCTTGATCTTCATTCGTTTCAAATTCTCCGAAACCTTCCATAAAAATTCCGAAAGGCCCCAGATTGGAATTCAATTTGGATTTAATAATAAGTCGATGCGCCAACTCTTCTTCTTTTCCACGAATATACTCATAGCGAGAGGCCCCGGTCAGGTCGGCTCTTGCTGCTATCGACATCATCAGAAAAAATAGAAAAAGGCCCGTCCTCACTCTACTTCATGCTTTCCATGTTACGGACTGAGAAGAAAGAGTCGGAAAAATCTTTTTTGCCCATCTCTAAAATACGAATATGGCTGATCTGTTTGTTGGTATCTTCAATTTTTAAAGTGGTCGGGCGAACCGCCCCCGCGATGCTCTTATAGTCCTCGAAGCTGGCTTTTTTTAGCACGGTCTTTCCGTTGAGCCCCAAGTACTCAGCACGCAAAGGTTCAAAACTTCCTTTTTTCAGCCACAGGCGAATCCATGCATAGGTCAGATTGTCTTTATTCCCTTTGAGAAGAAGCTGAACCTCTCCATTGGCTTCGGCTTCTTTTGTCACTGAATAATCGCCATACCAGCGAGTACGGGAAATGTCTCCGTTAGCGACCTGTCCGGATAGCTTTTGCGCCAAAGACAAACGCATGGAGCGCTTTAAATTGGGAACGTAAGCATGAAAGTCACGATCCAACATCAGCATGTTGCGTCCTTTGTCCCGCGCAGGCTCTTTGGTCACAATCAAAGTTTTATCCTGCCCTTTGAGGTAGACTTGAAAGACCGATGTATTTTCTGAGGTCTCCACTTTGATCTTCATTTCATAGGACTCTGCAGGATTTCGAATATTGTCGGCTTTTTTCACCCACTCGGCCGGATCCTCGGCCGCTCCTGCTTGGAGCGAAAACGCTAAAACGCCTACAGCCAAAAGTGTCTTCATGACATCTCCTATTTCTTCCGTTTTGATAATGCCAGTTGTCTTGTGAGTTCAATCTCTTTATCCGTGATAATCCCGGTGTGACCTTGAATCGCCGCCAACTGAACTCCGTGACGGCGGGCCATTTTATAAATCTGCTTCACCTTGTCCCATTCGATATCTCGTCCCATGGT
>JAHRXB010000282.1 GCA_019104905.1 Bdellovibrio sp. | reverse complement strand
AGTTTGCCAAAAAAAGACCGAAAGAAATAACTGCGACCGTAACAAAAACAATAATGTACTTCATTTTATATCCATTTGATTGAGCAGCCCATAGAGGCTGTTTGTTCTTCAGAAACCTTTTCATTTTTTAAAAGCACCTGGACAGCCTCATAAAGCTCCCGCTTTGTGACTTTGCTAGCATCTTTCCAGGAATCATCCAAACGACCGCGATAAGCGAGTTTGTGATTTTTGTCGTACACAAAATAGTCCGGTGTGCACACGGCGCCAAATTTGTGAGCGACCTCTTGAGATTTATCGTGCAGATAAGGGAAAGGGTAGGCCTTCTCTTCGGCACGTTTTTTTAGATTTTCAAAAGAGTCTTCGGGATGGCTTTTGTCATCGTTAGAACAAATAGCGATCACCGGGACATTTTGTTTTTTAAGATCCACTCCCAGTTGAATCAAACGATCTTCGATTGCCTTTACATACGGGCAGTGATTGCAGATAAACATCACCACAAGGGGCGACCCCTTCGGGAAGTCTTTCAGCGCATAGGTTTTCCCATCCACGGCGGGCAGGGAAAAATCCGGGCAAGCGTTCCCCAAATCAGGAAAGGGAGTAAATGTTAAAGCCATGGCGTTTCTCCTAGAGCGAAGTCCAACTGATTTTTTTATCACCCATCAACAAACTGCCATCAGCCTGAACACCCGTGTATTTTTCCGCTAAAAGAGGGTGCTGATTCAGCGCTGTCAATAAGGACAGTTGATCTGTGGTGCTCAGAGGCTCATCGCAGTGAGAAACAGCATCGGTCAGCTCAAAAAGAAGACGATCCAAGAACGCCATATAGTCTTGTCCTAAAAGAGGGGCGCCCGCAGGCAACGACTCTAAAAGACTTGTGGCTGTGTCCATATCTTCCGGGGAGGCGGTGACATTAAATCCCAAGCCGATAATCAAACGAACCTCATCACCTTGGATAAGACTTTCCGTCAGAATGCCTGCCGCCTTTTTGTCGCCAATGTAAATATCATTGGGCGCTTTAAGGTTCCAAGGTAAGAAGGGCCAAGTGGTTGAACAAGCGCGATAAACAGCAAGGCCCACCAAGCAAGCCGTTGTTGGCTGCGGTTTGATTCCCAACAGGAAAGACCAAGAACTTAGCAAAGAACTGCCCGGTTGAGCATCAGTCCAAGAGTGGACGCCACGTCCTCGCCCGGCGGTTTGATGATCCGTTAGATAAAGACACAAGGACTCTTCCAAGAGGCTTTCTTCGAAGGCTTCCTCTTTGGCAAGATTATTGGTGCTGTCTTGTTGGGACTTGTAGCAGACGTAAAGATGATTGTTTTCTGCCCACTGAGACGTCACTTGTCCGATACGGATATCTGCTAAAGGAGTATCCATTTTAATCCTCCCATTGGAAAATAAGGCTCACGTCCGCACACGGTGCAGAGTGGGTGAGAGCCCCGACAGAAATATAATTCACGCCAATTTCAGCCACAGAATGAACACGCTCTAAACTCATATTACCGCTGGCTTCTGTTTCAATTTCGGCAGGGACCATGGCCACCGCTTTTTTTAGCATCTCGTTATCCATGTTATCGAGAAGGATACGATGTGCTTTCATTGCGACGGCTTCTTTGACCTCTTCTAAGGTGCGTGCTTCCACTTCAATGGGCAGGTGGCTGTGTTCGCGCACGCGATTCACGGCATTGGTAATGCCTCCCATCACGGCGATGTGATTGTCCTTGATTAAAATCGCGGTGCTTAAATTCATGCGATGATTTACGCCGCCGCCATGAACGACGGCTCGTTTTTCGAGCTCGCGAAAGGCCGGTGTGGTTTTGCGCGTATCAAGGATTTTGGTTTTTGTACCAGCCACTTTTTTAACGAAGCGGCGAGTGTGAGTGGCAATGCCCGAGAGGTGACCGAGGAAGTTGAGGGCCACGCGTTCGGCTTTGAGAATCTGCACAAGGTCCCCTTCGATGGTGCAAATCAGTTGATTCTTCAAAATTTCATCACCCTCTTCAAAGTGCCATTTGATACGGCAGGTGGGTTCCAGTGCTTGCATGGATTGTTCAAAGGCCATGGCTCCTGAAAGAACAATGTCTTCTTTGGCTTTAAGGCGGGCGCGACCCATGCGAGGTTTTAGTGCTAAAGATTCAGTGGTGACGTCCCCATGGGGCATGTCTTCTTTGATGGCAGCACGAATGAGATCCAGCAATATCATTTCCGTTAACCTCTTTCAAAAGCACGTCAGGCCCTTGAAAGAAAGCGCACGTGCTTAAATAGATTTCTCTGTTTCTTTGAGGATTTTACTGAGTTCTTCGCGGATCACACGTTCCGCGATTTCGGGAAGGACCTTCCAGCAAATGGACTCAATCACTTCGCGAGCTTCCTCACGAATAATCTTTTCCATCATATTGCTGTTTAAGTCCACCTTGGATTGTGTATTGGGCTGAGCATTAGAAGGTGCGGCTTTCGCAGGCCCCTTTTGCAAAGTCTCCATCATTTGTTCTTTAACTGATTTTTCAACCTTAGAAACGAAAGAGTCTTTGCTGACTTCAGGTTTAGCAAAGCTGATCTCTTCGAATTCTCCCGCGACTTCAATGTGGGCCTGTGAGAGTTCATCATCCTGCGGGATGACAAACTTTGAGGCAAAGTCATTGGCGTCATTTTCGGGAAGTTGAATCTTAAATTTTGTAAGATCCTGATGAGCCCAGCCACCCTCATCGTGCTCTTCAGCAACCTTTGGGGTCGTTAGGGGAACCGCCGAGAACTCTTCACCGGCGACTTCTAAGGGGTTGGCATCGACATCGTCGACTTCAGGAATGTTGAGAAATCCCTCTTCGCTGGCTTCAGGAATAGCATAGACGTTTTCCACTTGGGAAGAAGCGGGTTCTTGAGTGACGGGAGTCTCTTCAAACTCGGGCATCTCGGGGAAGGTCAGGAAGCTGCTCACTGGATTTGTGAGGGTTTTTTGCACAAGATCCGTCACCAAAGAGCGCAAATGTTCCGCATCAAAGGGTTTTTCTAAACGACGATCCGCGCGGCACTCAGAAGCTTTCGCTTCGTCGATATCCATGAAGCCACTCCACATAAGAACCACAGGAATGTGAGTGGTTTCCGGATCATTTTTAAGATCTGAGCTGACTTCGTAACCCGAACGTTTGGTCAAAAGGACATCGGCGAAAACGATGTCAGGTTTGAAGGTTTTTGCGACCGACAAAACATCGAGGCCCACGGGCACCGCTTTAACTTCGACACCGAAGTCAGACAATGCCAGTTGCATTACTTTTTTGATTGTGGAACTCTCATCTGCAAGTAAGACGCGTAAAGCCATATGAAAAGTAAAATAGGAATTTGCCATCGAGTCAAGGATAATAGGGCAAAGTGGCACCTGGAGTAGACTTTAAAGAATGAACAGAATCGATCGATACACATCATGGCTCTTCTGGGGTTATTTTATTGGTGGCCTCTTGGTTTTTTTGACCATCTTCACGGCGGTCGACGCCATGTCGACGATGGTGAACTATAAGAATGTGGCCCCCTCGGCGCTGCTCAATTTTTATTTGTATTCTTTTCCAGAGATTATTCAAAAACTGCTTCCGGTCGCCTGTTTATTGGGCACGATTCTGACTTTATCCAGCCTGAATAAAGCCAATGAACTCGTTGCGTTATTTGCCAGTGGAATGAGCTTGCTGCGAATTACCACGCCCATTTTGATTTGGGTGTTGTTGATTTCGGGCCTGGGGTATTGGAGTTCGGATCAGGTGGTTCCGAAGGCCACCAAGCAGAAGAACTATATTTTGTACTACGACCTCAAAAAAGAGCCCCATCGTTTTTCGACGGTCAAGACCGACAAGATTTGGTATCGCTCTAAGAATTCCATTTTTAACATTCAGACTTTGAACGCCAAAGGGGACGGGGCTCAGGGGCTGACGATGTATTTCTTTAACGAGGCGTGGGATTTGGTGCAGATGATCACGGCTCGTCAAGTGACCATTAAGGGACCTCAGTGGTCTTTGGAAAATGGAACGGTGACGGTGTTCTCTAAAGACTCAAGTTTCCCCCTGACCAGTCAGTTTAAAACTAAGAATATTGTGATGGCCGAGGACTCTAAAGACCTACAAAGTGCCGGGCAAACTGCGGACATGATGTCGCAAAAGGAGCTCGAACACTTTATTAAAAAGAACAAGGACGCGGGGCTGGATACGGTGGCCTATGAGGTCGATTATCACTCCAAAATCAGCTTTGCTTTTGCCGGTTTGGTGATGTGTCTTTTGGGCATTCCCTTTAGCGTGGAGCGGGCGCGTTCGGGTGGGACCATGCTGAATGTGGGGATCTGTCTGGCTTTGGTCTTTGTTTATTACGTTTTTTACTCTTCAGGAATCACCCTGGGGCAGCACGGGACGCTACCTCCGGTTGTGGCGGCTTGGACCCCGAATATTGTCATGACCGGCTTTGCCTTGGTTCTTCTCAAAAGACTTAAACGCTGATATAATGGGGGCCTCCCGGAGGTTCCCATGATAATGAAAATCCTCACATTCCCAGATCCCAAGTTGCGTGAAGTTTCGCAACCCGTGGAAAACTTTGGGCCTGAAATTAAGAAGCTTTCTGAGGACATGATTGAAACGATGTACCACGCCAACGGTATTGGTTTGGCTGCCCCTCAGGTGGGCGAGCTGGTTCGTATGGTGGTTATTGATACGCGTCCTAAGGATGAAAAAGGTCGCCGTTATAAGTACGAGGAGATGTCAGAGCTTGAGGCCGCTGTTAAGCAGCCTTTGATTTTGATCAACCCTGAAATCATTAAAGGGGAAGGAAAGACCACTTTTGACGAAGGTTGTTTGTCGATCCCAGGTTACTTTGAAACGGTCGAGCGTTTTAACTACATTGAAATGAAAGCCTTTGATGTGAATGGCAAAGAGTTCGTGGTGAAAACCGACGGTCTTTTGGCGATTTGCATGCAGCACGAGTTGGATCATTTGGAAGGGACTTTGTTCCTGGATCATTTGAGCTTCGTGAAAGGTAATAAGATTAAAAACCAAATCAAAAAGTACGGCTACCCTGTCAAAGAAAAGAAAGAAGGGGAAGCCACGACTGCTGACGAAGAAAAGTGTGAAGTGTGAGTAAGGTCCGTGTTTGCTTCTTAGGTACCCCTGAATTTGCCGTGACCTCATTAAAGGCTCTTCTTGAAGACGAGCATTTTGAGGTCGTCGGAGTTGTCACTCAACCAGATCGTCCTGCGGGACGAAAACTTCAATTGACTCCCAGTCCTGTGAAAATGCTGGCCCAAGCCCACGGCTTGAAAGTGCTGGCACCAGAGTCTTTGAGATCCAATCAACTCATTCTTGATGAAATTGCCAGTTGGGGAGCTGAAGTCGGCGTTGTTGTCGCTTATGGACAGATCCTTACGCAAAGTTTTTTGGACTCGTTCCGCTTTGGCTGCGTGAATGTGCATGGCTCGATTCTTCCGCGTTGGCGGGGGGCTGCACC
>JAHRXB010000296.1 GCA_019104905.1 Bdellovibrio sp. | reverse complement strand
AAGGGCTTTGAACAAACGACGGTTGTGAAGGGTGATCTTCGTGTGGCACCAATTTCAGCCGCTTCGATTGTGGCGAAAGTGACTCGAGATCGTTTGATGAAAGATTTGGGAGTTCAATACCCTCATTATGGATTCGAAGTTCACAAAGGCTATTCAACGCCCGTTCACAAGCAAAGCATCGCGACCCACGGTCCGTGCCTTGTCCACCGCAAATCCTTCGCCGGCGTCAAAGAGTTCGTCGGCAAATTCTAAAGATATCTATTGGGCCCATCAGCGTGGGCTTGATTCGGAAAAACACGTTCAAAAGTTTTACGAAGGAAAAGGTTATAAACTTCTCGAGCAGAGATTGAAAACTCCCTTTGCCGAGATCGACTTGATTTTCAAGACGCCCGAAGGTCATGCTTTGATGGTCGAAGTGAAAACGACAAATCTTTCCGAGTTTCAAAACTATCGTATCTCACGCAAACAAAAAGCCCGACTGCTGCGTGCTCTTCAATTTTTAACAAACAGATTGGATTCTTTGGTTGAAGTGCACTGGGCCTTTGTCACGAAAGAGGGGGTTGTGACTGTCATTGAGGATATCAGTGGTTGACGGAAGGGCCCTCAACAAGGGGACAATAAAGTATGAAGAAAGCACTCCTTCTTGTTTGTCTTATCCTCTTTCAAGCTCATCTGGCGTCAGCTCAAGATCTTAAAGCTTTCCTTAAAAGCTGTGCCTGGGGGACATTGGGCGGAGCGGCCGCTGGAGTTGTAAGCCTTGCATTTACCGATAAGCCCAGCGAGTCCTGGAGTAATGTTGCCAAAGGTGCTTCTTTAGGATTGTACGCCGGAATCGGCTACGGAATTTATCAAATTAATAAAGCTCCCGCGACCTACCAACAACCAGACTTTGCCCTCTTCCCAAAATTTGAAGAGGGCAAGGTGTCTGGTCTGCAAATCACCGGCACTATATTGAATTTTTAAATTTGAACTTCGCGATTTGCCTCGCACTAGAAGCCGTAAGAGTCCAGCGCTTCAGGAGGAAGTGGTGGCTTCGGTACGCCGTCGAACGTGAAGTCGAAGCTGAGTTTGAGATTTGTGTCTCCGCCAGTGACCTGGTCGTGAATGAACGTAATAAACATACATTCGCCTGGGGGCTTAAATTGTGCGACGTACGCCCATGATTTGATTTGGTCACCCGTGTTGGATTCGGCCCAGTTGGCGTCATAGACGAATTTACCCATCAAATTTAAGTACCGTGAAACAAATCCCGCCGAAAGAGTATAGTCCTCCTGGCGGTTGCTGGTATCGACAGGTTGTCCTGGAGTGATTTTGTATTGGCGAGTGAGTTGAACTTGCAGGAACTGCCCTTTGTCGTTAAGGACGCGGACGCGGGAGGAGGCGTTGGTTACGTTTTGATAAGGGAAATAGTTGAAGATAGAGTAGGTTTGGAAATGATCCAAACGCATATCCAAGGTCGCGGCAATATCAGACCAGGGCTCTGTCTTGTTGGGTTTGTTTTCCTGGGTCGCATCGTAGGATTGAGCCAATCGGAGATAGCCAATCTGGCGATAGTCAGGGCGATCTCCGATCCATCTTTTTTCGGTGACCTTGTTGGTGACCGCAAGGGTGAGGAGATTTCGATCATACACGCGGTCGTTGTAATCGAATTGAACGCCGTAATCACTTCCGATATCCAAGTCATTGATGCTGTCGCGAGAAGAGTAGGGGGCTTCAGATAAAGAACCAGTTCCGAAGAAGGGGTGATTATCTTGAGCAATCCATGGCAGGCGACTGTAGGTGATCTCTGGCAAAATCTCATGCTTATAGCGTGTGGCTTTCGTGCTGACTGTATCGCCATAGATACGGCTGAGGTTCATGCGTCCACTGATCTCGGTGCGAAGGTAGCGGCGAACTAAATAAGGCTGTTCGTCGACGTTAAAGTTGTAGTGCGTTTCCCGGTAACTAAGTTTTGGCAAAAGATCCAGTCCTTCGCCGACATTGATGGGGTAGTAAAGAGTCGGGCGGAAGTCCAGACGCTGACCAGTGCGCAGTTGATCGACAGCGGGATCATAGGAGCCATCATAGACACGTTTGCAGTTGGGATTGTCTTCCCAGTTGGGAGAGTTGCAGGTGTTTTTAGGGAAACGGATTTTAGCGCCATTGATAGTCTGAACTTCCATATCATCATAGGCATTATTTGAGCGCGCAAAGTTCACAAGGTTTAAGTCTAAAGAATAAATGAAGTTTGAATTGCCGATATTTTCTTGGGCTTGTGCGAAGCGAAGTTCCGGTAAGCGATGAACGGCATTGTCATTCCCGGCTAAGGGATCACCATGGAGGATGTTAATGTAATAGGAGGAGTCGACGCTATAGTGTTGGTCTCGGGTGTTCTTCGTATAAGACACCCGATTTTCCATGGCAGAGTCGCCGTGATTGTAGGTCTCTGAAGGGAAGTCCTTAGGGTATTGAAGATCGCTGGCCAGATTGATCTGGGCTCGATGCACACCCCCGTCGGGCATTTCTTGGTAATGTTCGTACTTTACAAACCAACGCTCAATGGGGTCATTCTTTTCATTGGCGGGACGATAAAGATTCAAGCGGGAGTCATCAGCAAAGGCTTTATCGAAAATACTTCCAGCATTCAAGATGCCTTGAGAGTTTTCATTTAAGACATAGCGATATTGGAAAAGGCCTTTAAGTCCCCGCTTGGCGTAATCTTTAAGCTCGATGGTGGCGTCGCTGCTTCTGGAAATTGCCCAGAAGTAGGGTTGAGACAAGGCAAAGCCCCCTTTGTCAGACGCTTCAAACGTTGGAGTAAGAAGTCCTGATTGGCGGTCGCTTTTTAAAGGAACAATTAAATAGGGGAGCCAGAAAACGGGAACCGGGCCAAATCGTAAGACGGCATTTTTGATGTAAGCATATCCCCCTAGTTCCGCACGGACAGTGGTTCCGCTGAAGCTCCAGGAGGCTGGACAGTTGGTACAAGCGGTGTAGTCTGCAGAGCTCACGACGTATTCAGAGTCGCCAATTTTCTGCAAAACGGTTCCTGCAAACATCACCGAGCCTGATTGCACGTAACCGTTGTAGATCACTCCGGTGTTGTTTTCGTAATCCAGAAATACTTGGTCGCCAGCAATGGTGTTTTTAGCGTCCATGATCTCCACATTGCCAAAAAGCTCCACCTGACGGGCGCGCAAAAAGACCCGGGCTTTGTCCGCGCGAATGTGCTGTCCTTGGAAGACAATTTGAATATTTCCTTCGAGTTCCGCAGTTTCTTTTTCGGTGTCCCGAAACATGCTGTCCGCGTTAATCAGAATTCCATGGATTTTGGCTGTGGGTTCGGCAGCCCACAGGGGAGTCTCTGTAAAAACAGAGACGATTAAGAATGAAATCAAGAAGATCCAGCTCTGAAGCACGGAACCATTGTAGGGAGCACTTAGGCGTTTGTCGAGTTGGAAATCGTTATTTACCTAGCCTCTTTTTGGACTCAAAACGTCAGGAATTTGGGCCGACAAGAAGGGACGTTTCAATAAATTTGTGAGGTCCTGCATGGAAGTTAAAATTGTGCTCGATGGCGACATCGCCGTTGTGTCGTTGAGTGGTCGTATTGAAATTGAGAAAACCCAGTCCTTCAAGAAAGCATGTCTGCAAAACTTCTCTGAAAAGAAGGTGGTTTTCTGTATGAAGAATATCAGCTTCGTGGGGTCTTCAGGGATTCAGAACTTCTTTGGTGTTCTTAATGACTTGAACTCCAACCATAAGCTCAACGCGAAAATCGCGGGTCTGAACCCGGATTTTCAACGTCTTTTTAAGTTTTCTGAGTGCTCTAATTTAGAGGTTCACGAAAGTATCGAAGGGGCTCTGCAAAGCTTCTAGAGACCGTCTTGTTTACGTAATTCGTTCAGTTTTTGACTAAGCTCAAGGTTGAGGCGCTCTAAAGCGCTGGTTGCGACCTTGAGCTTTTCGTGTTCTTCATTTTTGGCATTCCACATATAACGCAGACTTTCAAGTTGCTCCAGGTATTGGAAGTTTTCTTTTTCCAATTTGTGGATGCGTTCTTGGTCTTCGACGACGCGAATCTGTAGATCTGCATGTTCCACGCCCAGTTTTTGATTCTGACGGGTGAGTTCGCTGAGTCGCTCTTGCTGTCTCTCGATCTCTTTTTCAAGGCGCTCTTTCATGTCTTCTTTGCTGCGGCGAAGAGTGACCACTTCATTCTCGAGAACGTCCTGACGTTCTAGAGCTGAGTGAAGCTTTATGGTTTTAACTTCAAGTTCTTCTTGAATCTGGTGCAGCATTTGAAGCTCACGATTCAAGCCTTGAATTTGCTCTTCATAGAATTGAACCATCTCTTGAGCTTTTTTCTCGGAAGCTTCAACTTGATAACGTGAATTTTTCGTAACCTCGATGATTTGATGGCGCAGGTCGCGAAGTTGGCCCTCTTTTTGGGAGACGGCGTTCCCTAACTGTTGAACCTTGAGATCCTGGGTACGAGAGTATTCTTTAAGCTGAGAGATGTAAGGTTTGACCTGTGTTTTAATTCTCTCGTGGTATTTTGCATGGCGAGCGAGGTCTGAACCCATAGTCTGAACCTTCTCAGACAGCGCGCGAAGTTTTTCCGCCTGGATCTCTTTCTCTCTTTCAAGCTGATCGACTTTTTGTCTCCAAAGGGCATCTTTTTCTTTCCAGACAAGAATTTGATCTGTCACAGAAGATTGCGAAAGGCGAGCCTTGGTGGACTCGTCGGACAGCTTTTGGTTTTCAACTTCTAAGATCGAAAGACGACGCAAGGACACCTTAAGGCGAGCCATCAGGTCTTCGTTTTGCGAGATCAGATTTTCAACCGTGGAAGATTTTAAGATCTCCTTGGGAAGGTGACTGAAGTCGTTACGTTTGGGAAGCTCGTCAGGCAATGGGATTTGGCCCACGGGCTGTTGTTCCGGTTCAAAATCTAAATGGCTTAATTTCGTGGTCTGGAAAGATTCGGTTTCCATAGCCCTCCTCCATGAAGTCTAGGTCGCCCAGCCCTGATTTTCTCAATATGGGATGGGTTTAGTCAAACTTAGGTCGATAAGACTAGACCAAGGTATCGAGAAAAGACCTTCAATATCTTGAAGAAAGTTCCGAAAAGAAAGGGTATGTCAGTGCCAGCGTTGAAAGATACCAATACCTCATTAGATGAAATCAAGAAGAAGGAAGAGCATGCCTTTTTTGATATCGGCGTGGATCGTACGGATTTAGGTCGACCTGATTCGCTGCGCTTCAATATTCTGACTTGGGTTTTGGATGAGCGTTACGATAAGGCGATTGAGGAACTTAAAGATTTCCTTGAAAGGCCTTCGGAGTACCCAAATTTTCAATCAAAGATCACGCGTTTTATTAATCATTCTATCGACTTGATCTATGCGATTAAAGCGAAACGGAGCTTTCCGGGGATCAACTCTTTGACTCGCGCTAAACAGCAAGAGCTACGTGAGAAATTTAAAGAACACTTTAGAGAACTTCAGTATGTTCTTAAGGTTGTTGAGAAAGTTCAAGGCGACTTAAGGGTGCAAGACGTTCGCTCAACGATTTATGTCGTTAGAGCTCTTTGGTTTTCTGCTATAGCTATTATTCTTTTGGCTTTTTGGATGGAGATGGTCCATGGCCTCGCGAAGACGGGGTATATCGTCTTCGACGATGCGTTTGGGCGCGTGGCCAACTGGTTGGCCGAAGCCATTGGTTTCTAACTATTTCTTCAATGTCTTATAGGCTGCATCAAGAACGGGGATCAGTTGGCCTCCGCTGAGCAGTTTTCCATTTACAAAAATAGTCGGAGTCCCTTGGATCTGAGCGGATTCTCCTTCTTTGGCCATTTTGCGAACTAAGTCTTGAGTTGCGGGGTCTTTTACACAAGCCGAGAGGTCTTCGTTAGATACTCCAACGGCTCCGGCAAGATCTTGAAGATTTTTGTCTAAGTTCTGCGCCCGAATAATGTCTTCCTGGTTATCAAAGATATAGTCATGAGCGGCCCAGCCCTTTTGATTGATCTTCTCGGCGCACATAACGGCAAAAGCCAGTCCACAAGAGATTCCATCTCCGCCACCGCGAATGGCCTCATTGCAGGTGCCATCAAGGGGGAAGGGTTTGTAGATCAGCTTCACGTCAGGATGACTTTTGATAAAGGCATGAAGACTTGGGGCGGCATGTTTGCAGTGAGAACAACGGAAGTCAGCAAACTCAACAATCGTCATAGTGGGTTCGCCAGAGCTCTTTTGGGAACTCAAACCTGTTGTGAGGTCGAAATTTTGCTGAGGGGCGACCTGCCAGTAGGCGACCTTTTCTTTCGCAATCTTTTCGATCTCAGAAAAGCCATGACTTTCGAGGTACATAATATTTCCAAGGAACGAGAGAGCTGGGATGGCCAAGAGGAATCCGCCGACCCATTTTTCAGAGGTGAAAACGTCCTTGATGTCTTCCAGAAGATTGGTCGTGCTGACGTCTTCGGCCCCCTTCCAGGTGCCGAAAAGTCCTATGAAGGAAAGAACATAAGCGCTAATGCAGAATAGGCAAAGGTTGCTCATGGTTGTTGAAATGAGGCCCATTACCAGAGACGCGATGACAGTGACTCCAGAGAGGAGGAGGGCATAGCGAGAGGTCTTTGCTTTGTCTTGGACAAGGTTGAAGCGGGTGACGGCAAGGAAGTAAAGAAGAATAATATTGGTGATCAGGCCCCACATTGCAACCGGAACCCCTAGGAAGGCTGAGAACTTACTGGCAGTCACAGCGTCACAATTCATGAGTTCATTGATATTGCAGACAGACTCGCCGCCGGCCGTTCCAAACTTGAGGCCATAATAGTGCTGAGTCAGGTATCCATGCACTCCAGCGGCGATCAAAGTGGCAATAAAGGCTAAAAGAAGGAATTTATTTTTATTGGCTGCGTTTTTCATGTCCCCATTGAATCGTAGTTTCGTGTTTGAAATCAATCAAAATTATGTAAAAATCAGAGAGCTATCAAGGAAGACAGCTTGAACGACTTACAAAAATGGATTCGTATTCGTAAAGATCTTTACCTGCAAATGGAACGGCAGGTCCGTCGCCGACTCGGGGAAGACACCCCAGAGTTGATGCGTTATCATAAAGTCTACGACAAGGAGTTCTCTAAAAAGTGGACGGCCTCCACGAAAGAAGCTTTGTGGGAACAGATGGAAAAGTCCCAGGTTGTGATGGTCGGGGATTTTCACGCTCTTCATCAGTCGCAAAAGGCTCAGCTTCGGATTTTAAGGCATATTCCCAAGGAGCGTAAAGTCATTTTGGCGGTCGAGTTTTTTGAGGCCGCCGATCAGGAAAAAATAAACAAATATCTTTCGGGAAAAATTTCCGAGAAAGAGTTTCTTAAGGCGATCCAGTGGCACAATAAATGGGGATTCCCCTGGGAACACTATCGTCCCTTGTTGCGTTGGGCTCAGAAACATAAGATTTCAGTTTGCGGTATTAATAAAGGTTATAAAAAGAGAAATGCGACCACTTTGCGTTCCCGCGATATATTTGCGGCGCAAAGAATTGCAGGGCTCGTTAATGACAATCCAGATCATTTGATCTTTGTGATTTATGGGGATCTGCATCTGGCGCAGGCTCATATTCCGCAGGAAATTGTGAATATCCTGGGGCCCTCTTTCGCAAAAAAGATCCTGCGGGTTTTTCAAAATTCCGAAAGAATCTATTTTCAGTTGCTGGCTCGCGAGTTGGAGGCAAGCACAGATTTGGTGCGAATTTCACAGAATGTTTTCTGTTTGATGAGCGTTCCGCCTTGGGTGAAGTGGCAGAATTACCTTCTATATTTAGAGCAGGCCTACGATCTGGAGTTGGATGAAGAGGATGACGATTTTGACGAGCAATCTTTGGATTATACGGATCACGTGGGGAGATATGTAAAGATCATCTCAGAAGAGCTGGGGGTTCCGGTTACGGTGGCGGATCTATCTGTTTACACGGCTCGAGATGCTTCCTTTTGGACGCAAGTGCGGGATCATTACGATGCGAAGAAGTTGCGTTGGATTGAGTCGATGATTGCAGACGGAATGTCGTTTTATCTGCCTGAAATTGGCGCGGCCTATCTTGCTCGCGGCACTGTGAATCACGCCGCTGCTTTGGCGATGAGATATGTGCATGCCCGCATCAGTGACTCGAAAAGAGTTCTTTCTGAGATGCCCGCAGATTTCTTGGGTCAGATCTGGCTTGAAGGAATTGCTTATTTTGGCTCTAAGATTATCAATCATAAAAGAAAAACGGATACCGTGGCGGACATTAAAGCCAGCTTGTCTTCGCGTGGCCCCTCGGATCTTGGCAAAGAGGCCTTGCAGTTGGCTCTTGCACAAAAGATGCATGAACTTATGGTGATTACAGGGGTGTCCACGCATCGTCTTCAGGCTCGTCCTCGGAAAAAGTGGAGTTATATGGTGTCCGCAGTCTTGCTGGGAGGCATGCTGGGGGAAAGACTTTATGGTGGTTATAGAAAGAAGATGATAGCTCCGGCCACAATCCTAAGTTTTTTGAAGAAGTCAGTGGATGCAGAAAGTTTTAGTGTGGCATACTACGACATCGTGGAAGTGATAGAGTCATTGCCGACGCCATTTCACAGTAAAAGGGAAAAGTTATGAAGAATACCTCGTCCTGGTATTACAATCGAAATCTCAAACCTCAGGGGCCTTTAACTCTTGAAGAAATGCGACTTCTTATTCATCGTGGGGAAGTAGGTCCTCAGGATTTGATTTCAAACGATGAGGAAGGTTCTTGGCGGCCGGCTTGGGAGTGGGGTGTTTTTGAAAGAACGCTCTTTCCTGCCACTCAAGGATACATCCCAGGAGTCAGCTTTTCTGAAGAAGAAAAAGAATGGGTTTTGCTGGTGCCCACGGTTGATGGCAAGGGGACTGTTCAAGAAGGTCCGTTTTCTGTGCGTGAACTGCGTGAGGGATTGTTGAATAAAAATGTCTCTGGGCAGCAGTATGTTTGGAAGGCAGGTCTGAGTGGCTGGTGTCGAATTGCCGACCGTCCCGAGTTTTCCGTTTAGTTCAATGCGTCTTTGAGATCTTTTCCGGGTTTAAAGCGAGGGACATAAGAGCTAGGGATTTTCACGGTTTCCCCGGTCT